>JAISWY010000411.1 GCA_031270925.1 Candidatus Symbiothrix sp. | reverse complement strand
AATTTCGAGCCGTCGCGCCGCACGAATGCCGACGACCGCAGTCAATCTTATCGTATTCCATCGTCGTTTATAGCCGATTTGCACATTCAATACCCGCTGCAACTGCACGGCATCGCTACCGACTTGTTTTTTACTTGCAATAACTTATTGAATGCGCGATTCATTGAACGTGGAGACGACGGCGCAAGGCATGATTTAGGCTCTTTCCGTGGATTTTGGGGTGCAGGACGAACCGTTCAAATCGGATTCCGAATCAAATTTTAAGAGATAGTCCATTAGCCGTTTTTTGGGTTAATTCTTTTTTTGAATTTTTACTGTCTGGCATGGTTTTTGCCGGGCATTGTGTTGATAAAAATAATCATTATATATTTTTATAACAGCAATTAAAAGAAAAAGTAAGATGAAGAGAAATGTTTGGGTTTTAGCTATTTTCTTTGTAACATTCGGTTCGGGCATTCACGCCCAAGTAATTATCGGCGGTAGCTCGACCGACAACCCTCACGCGGGGGCAATTCTTGATTTGAAAAGTACAAGTCTGGGATTACTTTTGCCTCGCGTGGCCTTGATTGATTTCGATGTTTTGACTGTTGGCGGCGCTGTCGGCAAAGGTTCTGATGAAACAGCTACCAGCATGACTGTTTATAACACAAATGCTTATGCCCTCGACGGTATTGGCTGGTATGTTTGGGACGGCGCGAAATGGAACGGCATCAACCCCGCAGGATGTGTTATTTGTAACGGTGATTATTACGATACGCCGACTGATGCGAAATACAAAACGCAGATTCCTGTTCCCAGCGGTACATTAACCTTTTTGACTTACAATCTTGGCGCCAATCCCGAATTGAGCATTAAGGAACAGATGGCTTACCAAAGTAAAGTTTCGCCCACTTATGAGGATATTACCCTTTACGGTGGACTATATCAATGGGGACGTAAGGACAGAGAACATTCCTTGCGTTGCCCCAATGATGCCGGACATGCCAATCATTTTAAGACCGACGGGCAATATTCATCGCTTAGCGAGGCAACTTCCGACGGCCGCTTTGTTTGGACCAGTAGCAACTTAACTAATTCCGACTGGATCAATCCTCAAAAGAATGATTTGTGGGGCAACGGCGGCGGCCTGGATACTCAAACCGCAACTGCTTACACCGGCTCTGAAAATGCGGGCAATCCCTGTCCTTCCGGTTTTCGCGTTCCCACTCAGCACGAATGGTCTATGCTGATCGGTGAAACTCTCACTAATGCATCAAATTCAGCGAATAACGATTTTTTCAATTTTCCGCTTCTTGATGTTTCTTTTACGAATGCACGTAATCCCGATATCGTATGGGTTCGCGTAAAAAACGGTAAAACGGCTAAATCATGGAGTACCGGCGCATACGAAGCTTACTATAACAATTTCGCAGAAAACAGTGGTTACGCTATCTACGCTGTAACAGAATGGAACAATTATACTACTGAAGAAAACATTGACTTAACCGCTTCCGCAGCTCCCAACCCGCTGATGTTTCTGCCTGCCGCGGGTTACCGCTTCAGCGAACACGCTAATGTCGGCGGTCTTGTATGCCACACGGGTCAGTACGGCGCTTATTGGAGCAGTACCGGCGACGATGGCAGCGGCTCCATCCACTGCCCCGGCGACGGCAATGGCTTCCGCAGTTGGGACATAGGCCTCAGCAGTGTAGATGTGAATGCCTATGTAAACACTTGTCGGACTTTCGGGATGAGCGTCCGCTGCATTTCAGAATAATAACAATTTTATAGTAACATTTACCAAAACTCCGGTTACAAATCCGCAACCGATGTAACAAATAGAAAACTCGATGATACATATTTCTTCGTATTATCAAACTTTTGTCCCTATCTTTGTAATGCAAATTTTCATAAATCTAATCACATTTATATAATGAGAAACATTCTTAGAAAAACAATGGGACTTTCGTGCTTCCTGCTTTTGTTTCCTCTTTTCGCTTTTGCGCAAAACACGACCGTAAGCGGTGTGGTAACGGACGAGAAAGGCGAAAAGTTACCCGGAGTGAGCATCGTCGTGGTGGGAACAACCACCGGAACCGTTTCCGATTTGAATGGAAATTACCATATTTCCGCAGTTCCAAACGGGAAATTAACATTTTCTTTCATCGGTTATCAAACACAAACGGTAGAAATCGGCAACCGTCAATCGATCTCTGTAATATTAAAGGAAGATACCAAGTTGCTCGATGAAGTAGTGGTAGTCGGTTACGGCACCATGAAACGGAGCGACCTGACAGGCTCGATTGCTTCGGTTTCGGCAGACGCTATTGCCAAATCGGTGCCGACGTCCATCGACCAAGTTTTACAGGGACGGGCGGCCGGCGTGCAGGTGATGCAAAATTCGGGTATGCCGGGCAGCAGCACTTCCATTCGCATTCGCGGCGTCAATTCATTGAACGCTTCCAACGAGCCGATTTATGTGATCGACGGTGTGGTTATCGACGGCAGCACCGAATCGAGTTTGGAAAATCCGCTTGCTTCCATCAATCCTTCCGACGTGGTTTCGATGGATATTTTAAAAGACGCTTCGGCCACCGCCATTTACGGTTCGCGTGCAGCCAACGGCGTTATCATCATTACCACCACGCGCGGAAAAGAAGGTACGTCGAAAATCACTTACGACGGTTATTTCGGAGCGCAAACCATGCCGAAAAAACTACCCTTGCTGACTTTGCAGCAATACGCTTATCATCAAGCCGATAGAAATGAAGTGATGGCTTATCCCTTGAATGACGCATTCGTTCGTCCCGATTTGTTGGGAAAAGGAACCGACTGGCAAGACGAATTGTTCACGACAGCCATGACATACAATCACAACTTGTCGATTTCGGGCGGAAATGCGAAAACGAATTATGCTATCGGCGCCGGTTATCTCGATCAGGACGGTATCGCTTACGGTTCGGGCTTCCAACGCTTGAGTTTGCGGGGAAATTTAGATACCGAAGTGAAATCGTGGTTGAAAGCCGGCGTAAATTTCAATATTACCAACGCCAAACAAGTGATCACGGTTGGTCAAACCGACGGAAATAACAGCAATTTAATTAATGTAGCCCTCTTTTCCCGTCCCAATATTGCAGCGCGGAACATCGACGGAACTTTCGGCGGCCCCGAAGAAAGCGACGCCAATAACAATCAGCCTAATCCATTGGGCTTGGCGCTGATGAAAGAAAATAAGAATGAACGCTCAGCGGCGCGGAGCAACCTTTATTTGGAAGCAAGCATTTTGAAAGGCTTAACTTTGAAATCCGAATTTTCAAGCGAAATCGGAATAAACAATACCTATTTATTCACTCCCGCTTACAAATTTGGAGCCATAGTAAACGAAGTGCGCGAATCCACGCGTTCCAAGTCATACAGCACCTATTGGTCGCAACGCAATGTATTGAATTACACTCATTTGTTCAATAAAATCCAGTCCGTTAATTTGATGTTGGGACAAGAAATCCAATCTTCCGCATGGGAATATCTACAAGCTTACCGCAACGGATTCTTAACCGATTATGCACACGATTTGGCGGCCGGCGACCCTAATTCGGCTCGAAACAACGGCAGTAGCGGCGGCAGCGCCTTGTCGTCTTTCTTCGGACGATTGTTTTATTCTTTCAGCGACAAATATTTGCTGACTGCGACCGTGCGCAGGGACGGTTCTTCCAAATTCGCCAGCGGCCGTCGTTGGGGTACTTTCCCCTCGGCAGCATTGGCATGGCGCGTTTCCGGCGAAGAATTTATGAAAAACGTCGAAACGATCGACAATTTGAAACTTCGCTTGGGCTGGGGAAAAGTCGGCAATCAAAACATTCCCGATTATGCATTTACAGCCACTTTGCGTAGTGTAGCAACGCCTTGGGGTACAGGACAAGTGGCAAGCAACACCGCCAATCCCGATTTAACATGGGAAACGACCGACGCTTCCAACCTCGGTTTCGATTTGAGTATTTTAAAAAACCGTATCGAAATCGTCTTCGACGCATATTACAAAAAAACGGATAACTTGCTGTTGAGCGTGCAATTACCCGCTTATTTAGGTACTTCGCAAGATCCGTCCAACGATTACCGTTTCCAGACGGCGCCTTGGAAAAATATCGGCTCGCTCGAAAACAAAGGTCTCGAAATTGCCTTGAATACGCGCAACATCGAAACGAAAGATTTTTCATGGAACACCAATCTCGTCTTTTCGCTCAACCGCAACAAAGTGCTTTCGCTCGAATCGCCAACCGGCCATTTGGATGTAAAATTAGCGCGTGGAGCCGAAGAACAAACCATCACTCGCACGGCAGTAGGCCAAGCAATTGCCCAATTCTTCGGATACAAAGTCATCGGAAGATTCGATTCGGCTACCGATTTTTATTACAAGGATGCCAGCGGCGTTGTTCGCGAAACGCCTCGTCCGAAAGGTTCGAGCATCGGCACAAGCGGAATTTGGATCGGCGACTATATTTTTGAAGACATCAGCGGACCCGACGGCCTTCCCGATGGCGTGATTGACGAAAACGACTTAACATACATCGGCAATCCCGAACCGAAATTCACCTACGGTTTCGGAAATACGTTTTCCTACAAAAACATCGACCTAAGCATTTATTTCAACGGTTCGTATGGCAACGACGTTTTCAACTGGATTCGCCGGTGGACAGACGATCCGAGCGAATCATCCAACCTGAATATCCGCGCAACCGGCTTTGCTCGTGTCGAAGGCAGCGATTTTAAAACGGCGCATGTAGTCGGCGGCGATCCGCTGATGCCCCGCATGACTTCTTCCGACGCCAACGATAATTACCGCATCTCCGACCGCTTTGTGGAAGACGGCTCTTATCTGCGTTTGCAAAACATTTCGCTGGGCCATACGCTTCCCAAAAAGTGGATTTCCAAGATATACCTCGAAAATGTACGGATTTACGCCAATCTGCAAAATGTTTATACGTGGACGAAATACAAAGGCTACGATTCCGAAATCGGTTCCATGAATCAAAATGCGCTGCTGACCGGTATCGACAATGCTCGCTATCCTTCCCCGCGCATTTATACGGCAGGTATTAACATCACTTTTTAAATCGATCAATATGAAAACTAAAAATAACAAAGGAATTTTCACGGCAATATTGCTCGTTACCGCTTGTCTGTTCGGCGCTTGCGATGATTTTCTGGATTATGCTCCGAACGACCGGAACACTTTGGACAATTTTTTCCAATCGCCCGAAGATTTATTAGCAGCCACCGGCCCGCTGTACAATCAAGTATGGTTCGATTTCAACGACAAATTTTTCTACGGTTTGGGCGACGGACGAAGCAACAATCTTTTTTCGCCCTATTCCGACAAAAGCAACGACTACATTACGGCTTATGTTACGTTTACCGAAACGCAATTGACCGGCTCGCTGGGATCGGCGTGGCAATCGTTCTATAATGTTATCGCACAATCGAATAACGTCATTACTAACATCCGCGATTTCGCTAAAAACGTAAGCGACGAGCAGAAAAACGCGGCTACCGGTGAAGCCCGTTTCATGCGCGGAACCGCTTATTGGTATTTGGCTTCCCTTTGGGGCGATGTGGTGGTCTATGAAGACCAAAGCAAGTTGATCGACAATTATTTGGTATCCAAAACCCAAAGTTTGGATGTGATGGAATTTGCCATTCGCGATTTGGAATTTGCCGCCAAATACCTGCCGGAAACCGCCGCATCGGGACGTTTAACCCGCTATTCCGCTTTTGGAATGTTGGCCAAAGCCTATCTTTCGATGGCCGGCTTGAAAGGCAATGGCGTAAACAGCGGCATCCGTTCGCAGGAATATTTGGATTTGGCGGCGAAAGCGGCAAAAATCGTTTGCGAAAGCGCTCAATATCAATTGCTTGACAATTACGCCGAATTGTTCAAAATTCAAAATAACAACAATGTCGAATCGCTTTTTGCCTTACAATGGATTCCCAACGGCGATTACGGCGTAACCAATACGCAGCAGGCTTACTTCGCTTATTCTACACTCATTACCGGCGATGATACCGATTGGGGAAAATGGGCGGTTGCGTCGATGGATATGATGAATTTTTACGACAATCGCGACCAAACACGCCGGAAAGCCACTTGGATGGGCAAAGGCGATTTCTATCCCGAAATCAATACGGCTAACGGCGGACTGACAGTCGATAATACGGCGCACAACATGGCCAATGTCAAAAAAGGCATAGTCGGTTCCGCCAAAGACAACGACAATAAAGTATCGCGCATGAATTCCGCTTTAAATACGTACATGCTTCGTTTGGCCGATGTGTATCTGCTTTATGCAGAAGCGATTCTGGGTAATAATGCCTCAACGGACAATGCGGAAGCGCTGAAATATTTCAACAAAGTCCGCACGCGAACCAAAGATTTGCCCGCCATCACGGATAAAATTACTTACAAAGATATTCAATACGAACGCCGCGTAGAATTGGCGATGGAAGGACAATATTGGTACGATTTGCTACGTCGCGCCTATTATCAACAACAGGAAGTTTTGAATTACCTGAACGACCAGCAACGCGAAAAAGAATACGCTTTCGATCCGATTGATTTTACGATTACGCCGAGCGACAATGCAGCTTCGCACGATGTAGCGCCGGCAACGCCCGAACGCCTGCTTCTGCCGATACCCGAATCGGAAATTGCCAAAAATCCCTTGTTGAGCCAAGCTCAGCCAGCGATTCCATACTCGTTCACAGAATCAAAAATAACCGATTTATTCGAATAATATTAATAAGGAAAGAAATATGAAAAACAAAATAAATTTCGGCTTTTTCGCTCTTTGTTTGACGGGAATATTGATTTTTTCCGCCTGCGAAGAAAAAGACCCGCGTTTTGAAAACAACGACAATCCGATGGAAATTACCGCCGTGCATTTGCAAGACGGCGACGACGATGTAACGGACAGAACCGTAACATTTGCCCGCTTGGGACAATTGATTCGCTTGGAAGGCAAAGGATTTTTCGGTGTGAAATCGGTGTATATCAACGGCGAAAGCGCTTACGCAAATCCTACTTTGTTGAGCGATAACTCATTGATAGTAAGAGTTCCAAGTACAGCGCCTACTACCGACGCCGACGACGATGTGCGCAACACCATCGTTCTGAAAAAAGCAAATCTGAATTACACTTATCCGTTTGAGATTCGCGAATCAGCGCCGAGTATCACGAATATTTCGCACACTTTGCCGCAAGCCGGCGAAGAAATTACCATTTACGGAAGCGGTTTGATTGATATTACAAGCATTGTTTTTCCCGGCGATATAACTGTAAACGAAGGCATTACGTTTGATGAAGAAGACGGGAAATGGTGCAAGGCAATCGTTCCCGAAGGCGTCTCGGAAGACGGTGGCTCGATATTGGTTTTGGGAGCCAACGGCGGCGCCTATTCCCCCGCTTATTTCAATTGTAAAAAACACGTTGTGCATAATTTCGATGATGTGAACAATCAAAGTTGGAGCGGCGGAACGATTTCCGAAAATTTGAGCGCCAAAATTCCAACGGAAGGCGTCGGTCCCAAATCGCAGGGAACTTACCGTTCGCTGAATACGCCCGGCAATACCATCGCCGCCGATGCGCCGAAAGTCGCTTATTATTGGGCGAAGCAAAATATGTGGGGCGAAATTCTCAATCCCTTGATTCCGGGCAGCACGCCCTGTAGTGAAGTGGCCGTGCAGATGGATATTTACGTGGAAGGCGTATGGAACTCAGGCTACATCCGCATAGTTGTCGCCGACGGTTGGGGTACAAATCGTTACTGTATGTTGTATGCGCCTTGGGAATCGTTCGGAAAACGCATTCCGTTTGAAAATCCCGGCTGTTGGTTCACGATTACCTTGCCGTTCAGCGACAGCGACGATTGGAAAGACGGAACATTTGCCGACGTAATGACGATTGTACAAACCGCCGTGAGCGACAAATACAATCAATGGGGGCCGTGGTTCGATAACGACGCCTACAACGATGTAGCCGCCGAAGCAACCGACGCAGTGATTTACTTCGACAATATGCGCATCGTAACCTTGGAAACGCCTGCGTACAGCGATTACGCCGACGAAGAAACGAATGTTGAATAATTTAAATTTACAGTTATGAAATCCGAAATAAAATATTTTTCACTATTCACTGTCCTCTGCGCATTGATTGGCTTTCAATCGTGCTACAACGAAAAAATGGAATGGAACGACCGTCCCTACGGCGAGCCGATTGATGTTTCCGAAATTCCATTAACGCCTGATGAGCAATTGCTTGCATTGGGAGCATTGAAAGAATACGCCGATTTCCCGCTTGGTATCGGTATCGACATAGAACTTTACATGACGAAAGAAAATATCCGCAACATTGCAAACGAAAATTTCGATGCAGCCACTGCGGGTTATCACATGAAACACGGCCCGATGGTTGGTTCCGACGGGCAATTGCGTTTTACGGCGGTTGATCAATTTATCGAACGTTTGCCGCAAGAAATGGCTTTGTTCGGTCATGCTTTGGCTTGGCATCAGAATCAAAACGGCGAATACCTGCGCGGCCTGATTGCTCCCGACGAATTTGAAGCGACCGATCTTTCAGCACATAATTTATTGGATTTAAGCGGTTTAAAGGATGCATCCTTTACAGCTTGGAGTAAGACGAATCAGGGCGCGGGCATCACAATCGTTGAGAACGAAGGCATGAAAGACGGAAAAGCCTTGCAGATGATTTCCAGCACATCTTCGTCGCAAGCATACAATTTGCAACTTCGTTCGCCGGTGATTCCGGTCGAAGATGCACAGCAATATACCGTTTCATTTTTCATCCGTTCGAATAAAAGCGGAAAAGGGCGAATTTCGTTTGAAAAAGGCTCGTCGAATCAATATCCCTATTTAGATTACGGCACGGGCAGTGCGGTCGAAAGTTTCACGACGGGCAACAATTGGAAACAAATCCGTTTCAATATTACCGTCAATGCCGACGAGTTGCAATTGAATTTCGATTTGGGTTATTTGCCCGAAGTTACTTATTTCATTGATGTGGAGCATATTGCAGTAGTTCCGGCATCCGTAAATACCGATCCGATAGCCGTTGAAAAATCGGCCGAGCGCAAAGCCGAAATTGTCGAAGCTGCTTTAACACAATGGATTAACGAAATGGTCGGCCATTACAAGCATCGCGTCGATGCCTGGGACGTTGTAAACGAACCGATTAACGACAACGGAACCGACATTCGTCACGGCAACGGAAAAGGCGACGACGGCGACACTTTCCATTGGCAGGATTTTCTGGGTGAAGATTACGCCGTTACAGCATTCCGTTTAGCGCGTGCAGCAGGCAATCCCGATGATGTTTTGTTTATCAACGATTACAATCTGGAATCGAATTTGAACAAATGCCGCAAACTGATAGAGTATGTGCAATACATTGAAAGTAAAGGACAAACGGTCGATGGCATCGGCACGCAAATGCACATCAGCTACAACAGCGATTTAGACAATATTGGGGAAATGTTCCGCCTTTTGGCCGCCACGGGCAAGCAAATCAAAATTTCGGAATTGGATATTAAAGTAGGCACGGCCTCGCCCGAACCGGCGCGCTTGGCCGAACAAACGGAGATGTATCGCCAAGTAGCCGCCCTGTATCGCGAAATCATTCCGAAAGCGCAACAATACGGCATCACGCTTTGGTGCATTTCGGATAATGCCGACGAACATGTGAATTGGCTGACAGACGACGCACCTTGTTTGTGGGACAATAAATACAACCGCAAATCGGCTTACAGAGGCTTTATTGAAGGTATTACCGGTAAAACAGCGAATGAATTAATTATTAATAAATAAATAAATATAAAAAAAGATGAAAAAGATTATTTATGGGGTGTTACTGGCTGTTTTTTGCCTGTTTACCCAAGAGGTTAGGGTTTATGCGCAAAGCGATTGCGATATAGTGTTTGATTTTGAAAGTGGAAGTTATTCTGGAAATAAAGTAACGATAACAACTGTAACAAATACAGTTACTAATGGAATAAATACAAGTAATACTTGCATACAAGTTGAACTACCTGAGGCTTTTGCTACAGCTGTTGTAAAATTTCTTATAGATCTTCCTGCTGGAAAAACTTTTGAGGACGTTTTCACAACACTGAAATTTCAACTTCTAAAAGTAAACAATGACTTATATGGAAAAAATACAATTATTGCTGTTTCCGATGATGGGACAAATTGGACGGAGGTGCATAACAGTAATCCTACGACAAACATTACTTCTGCTTGGGCTGAACGTTCAATTGATATATCAACGTTAAATACGACGATAAAAGGAAAAACAGGTACATTTTATCTTGGAATTGGCATAAAATCTGAGAAGGATACAAAATATTATATGGACAACGTTCAGTTAGTGGCCGATCCCAATAATTGTATAACGGTAGATCCCGACGAAGACGCCACATTAAACAGTCTAACCGTTACTCCGGGAACATTAACCCCCGCATTTGCCGCCGCCACAACCG
>JAISWY010000357.1 GCA_031270925.1 Candidatus Symbiothrix sp. | reverse complement strand
TAAAAATAATGAAACAAATAAATCTATTTTTAGCAGTTTTCACACTGCTACTATCTGTTTTGTGCGCGTGCGAAGATTCTCTCAATAATCCGAAAATCAACAACACGCTACCCTCGATTAACGGACAGCCGCTTCGCGATGGCATTACCCGCATAAACGACAACTCGCTGGCATTCGTATTATTCGCTCCGGGCAAAAACACCGTGCATTTAGTCGGCGATTTCAACCAATGGAAAACAATCGACGAATACAAATTGCATAAGGACGGCGACCGCTTCTGGATTCAAATCGGAAATTTGGACGTCAATAAAAAATATGTAATGCAATATCTGATTGACCATCAAATATATGTAGCCGATCCATATACTCATGAAATTGTTGAACGCAACAATAAAAATACCGATGCAGCCATGATCGTTTCAACTCAATCGGATAACTATAATTGGCAAGATGTGGATTATACTATGCCGAAACCCGAAAACTTGACCATTTACGAACTCCATCTCCGCGATTTTACCACTCAAGGCTCTCTCAAAGCTGCCCAAGCCAAAATCCCCTATCTGAAACAATTAGGCATCAACGCCATCGAACTCATGCCTTTCAACGAATTTGAAGGCAACGACAGCTGGGGATACAACCCCTCGTTCTATTTCGCTCCCGACAAAGCTTATGGAACAAGCAACGATTACAAGGAATTTATCGACGTTTGCCACCAAAACGGAATGGCCGTCATCATGGATATGGTTCTCAATCACAGCTATGGACAATCGCCCCTCGTGCGGATGTGGATGAACGGCGGAAAAGTATCGTCCGACAATCCGTATTACAATGTGGACAGTCCCAATACCGCTTATTCGTGGGGATACGATTTCAACCACGAAAGCCAATACACGCAGGCTTTTGTCGATAGCGTGTGCGCCTACTGGATGCTGGAATACAAAATCGACGGCTATCGTTTCGACTTTACCAAAGGATTTACCAATCAAAAAGGCGACGGTTGGGCTTACGACGAATCGCGCATCAACATCCTCAAACGGATGACCGACGCAATTTGGAAACGCAAAAAAGACGCTTACGTTATCTTGGAACATCTGACCGACAACAGCGAAGAAAAAATCCTCGCCAACTACGGCATCATGCTTTGGGGCAATATGAATTACAATACCAACGAAGCAACCATGGGTTGGGGCGAAGCAGAAGGTTCAACAAAAGGCGATTTTTCGGGCGCTTCGTATAAACAACGCGCTTGGAGCAATCCTCGTTTAATAGCTTATATGGAAAGCCACTACGAAGAACGCTTGATGTATAAAAATATCCAGTATGGAAACGCCGATACTTTATCCGGCTATTTCGTAAAAAATTTGAATGTCGGCTTGCAACGCAATGCAGCGGCTGCCGTTATTTTCCTGTCGATTCCCGGCCCGAAAATGATCTGGCAATTCGGCGAACTGGGTTACGATGTTTCCATTAATTACAACGATCGCGTGGGGCGCAAACCCGTTCGTTGGGAATATTTCGACGAACCCGCCCGCCGCGCCCTGTACGATGTGTATTCGGAAATGAATACCTTGCGTGCCACGCATCCGGCATTTTCTACCACCGATTTTGCGCTTGATGTAACGAAGAATTTTAAAATCGTTACCCTGAAATCATCCAATGAAAATGTAGTGGCAATGGCCAATCTCGACGTCATTCCGGCTACAAAAGCCGTTGATTTCGGACAAGCAGGTGTTTGGACGGAACATTTTTCCAAAAACAATTTGAATTTGACATCGGCTCTAACGGACATTACTTTGCAGCCGGGAGAGTATCGTCTTTATTTCGGCAATTAATATTAAATATCTAATATCATGAAAAAGAACATTGTATTAACACTTGTAATCGCTTTATTCCTAATCGCTTGTACAAAAAAAGAAGCAGGCTACACATTGCCTGAATTAAGCGATGTAGTCATTTATCAAATCAATCCGCGCGTATTTGCTCCTGAAAACTCGTTCAATGCGCTTGTTCCGCATTTGGATTCTATCAAAGAGCTGGGTTGCAATATCTTATGGTTCATGCCGATCTACGAAATCGGCGAAGTGGATACCAAAAATTCGCCGTATTGCGTGAAAGATTATAAATCCGTCAATCCCGAATTTGGCACGATGGACGCATTTAAAAACCTCATCGCACTTTGCCACCAAAAAGGTATGGGCGTGATTGTGGATTGGGTGCCGAACCACACCGCTTGGGATAATCCGTGGATTGTAAACAAAGAATGGTACACACAAGACAGTCTCGGAAACATCATCTATCCCGCCGATACCGATTGGACGGACGTAGCCGACCTGAATTTCGATAATCAGGAGATGCGCCTCGCTATGATCGACGCCATGAAATTCTGGGTAAATGAAGTGGGCGTGGATGGTTTCCGTTGCGATGCCGTGGATTATGTTCCCGCCGATTTTCTGAAACAATGCGTGGATTCGTTACGCGCCATTCCCGACAAAAAACTGTTGATGCTGGCCGAAGGCACCCGCAAAGACCATTTCGATTCGGGTTTCGATTTGAATTACGCATGGGGATTCGCCCATCAAATGCGCCAAGTGTATTTGCAGAAAGAACCTGCATCGACTTTGTTCGCCGCCAACACCGAAGAATACGAAGGCATTCCCGCCGGAAAACTGAAATTGCGCTTCACGACCAATCACGACGAAGCAGCCAAACACGCGCCGATCGTGGAATGGGTTAATATGCGCGGCTCGATGTCGGCTTACGCAACGATTTTGTTTTTCCCCGGCGTGCCGATGATTTACGGTTCGCAGGAAGTCGGCTATCCCAACGACATCAACTTCTTCAAACACATCGAGATGGATTGGACGGCCAATCCCGATCTATGGAAAGAATACCAACAATTACTGAAAATCCACAACACCAACGAAGGCTTGCGCAAAGGCGAATTGAAACCCGTTATCGACGACAATAATGTTCTTCTGTTTGAACGAATTACAGACAAAGATACATACACGCTTGCCATTAACGTTCGCGATTCGGTTGTAACGGTAACGTTGCCGGAAGAAATTTATAACAAACAGTATATCAATTTATTTAATGGAGAAAATCAAAGATTGAACGAAAGTCTGACTTTGCAGCCGTTTGAATATTTGATTCTAAAATGAAACAACTAACTGTTTTTGTTTGTTTGTTTTTTCTGCAATCGCTTTATGCTTCGGGATTTATCGGTAGTCGTAACGATTTCCGCGACGAAACCATCTACTTCGTTATGACTACCCGTTTTTACGACGGCGATCAAACCAATAATGTGCATTGCTGGGACGGCAACAATTCGGGCGACCCGGCATGGCGCGGCGATTTCAAAGGTTTGATTGAAAAACTCGATTATATCAAAGCGCTTGGGTTTACGGCTGTTTGGATTACTCCCGTGGTCGAAAATGCAAGCGGTTACGATTATCACGGTTATCATGCCGTGAATTTCAAGAAAGTCGATCCGCGTTACGAATCGGAAGATGTGAGTTTTAAAACCTTGATTGACGCCGTTCACGCCAAAGGAATGAAAATTATTTTGGATATTGTGCTGAATCACAATGGTAATTTCGGTGAAGAATATCTCTGTCCGATGTTTAAGAAAGAGGGCGATTTATCGTCGATCGATTGCATGAAACGGCATCCACAGAGCAAATTGCCGGCCAATTATTTCGATTTGCAAGGTTCTCAACAATATCAAACTCGTTTGGCTTTGATGAAAAATACCGACGGGCAAAACCACGATACCAATAATTATTGGCATCATTTCGGCAATTTCAATTGGGACGATATTACGGCGCAGTGGGCGCAAATCGCCGGCGACTGTGTCGATTTGAATACTGAAAATCCGGATGTATATAATTATCTGATAGAGGCTTATATTCAGTTTATCAATTGGGGTGTAGATGGTTTCCGTATCGATACCGGACGGCATATTTCACGTTTGGTTTTCAATAACGTTTTTAACGACGCTTTTCTTTCGGCCGCTAAAGCGCAAGGCAAAGATAATTTTTTCATGTTTGCCGAAATTTGCACCCGTGTGCGCGAAATTTGGAATCGCGGTATTCCGGCCATTTCCACTCCGTTTTATACATGGAAAGAATCGAAAAATTATGCTTGGAGCAACGATGCCACACCCTACAAAAATGTAGCCGTCTTTGAAAGTAATTTCAATCAGGCGGCGCAATCCTTAACCAATCAAAAATCGTGTATCGATCATTACAACGATAACACGAATACCGGCAATCAGCCCTCCTCGAATAATTATCGCTTGAACGGCAATGATTATCATACACCCGATTATTCCCAATATTCGGGTTTGAGTGTGATTGATTTTCCGATGCACTGGAATTTCCGTTCGGCAGGCGAAGCTTTCGGTGTAGCTACCGGCGGCGATTGGGCGTACAATGACGCCTCTTTCAATGTAACTTACGTCGATTCACACGATTACGCTCCCGACGGCGCCCCCGAAAGCCAACGTTTTGCTCAACCGCAAGATGTTTGGGCTGAAAATTTGAGCTTGATGTTTACTTTCCGCGGTATTCCGTGCTTGTATTACGGCAGCGAAATCGAATTTAAAAAAGCTTGCAAAATTGATGATGGACCGAATCTGGCTTTGAAAAATTCCGGTCGAGCTTATTTTGGCGGTTACATTACGGGAAATGTGAATGTAAGCGATTTTGCCGAATATTCCAACGCGACGGGCAACTTGGCGGTTACATTGAAACATCCTTTGGCTTTGCATATTCAGCGTTTGAATCAAATCCGAATGGCGATTCCCGCTTTACGCAAAGGGCAATATTCGACCGACAATATTTCCGGCGGACTGGCTTTCAAACGACGTTATACCGATGCCTCGACCGACAGTTATGCCTTGATTTGCATTTCCGGCGGCGCTACATTCAACAATATTCCTAATGGCGAATATACCGATGCGGTAACGGGCGACAAGCGAAACGTAACCAACGGCTCGCTCAGCGTTTCATTTTCGGGAAAAGGCAACTTGCGCGTGTATGTTTTATCGACTTCCAAAACGCCGGCTCCGGGAAAAATCGGAGCGGACGGAAAATATATTTATGCGTCTAATTCCGTCAATATCTCGCAAGGCGCTTACGATGGAAAAGAAGAAGCATTAATCGGCATTTCCGGCGGAGGCGAAGACGAAACGCCCGAAGAACCGGTTTTGAACATCAACGAACAAGCGATTTTTTTTGAAAAAACCGGCGATTGGGGCAATTCCGTCAATACTTACATTTATTACAACGACAACGGCGTAAAAAAAATCACGAACGACTGGCCGGGCAACCGGATGCTGGCTTTGGGCGGCGGCGTTTACAAATACAATTTCAGCGAAACAATTACAGCTTGGAAAGTGCTGTTCAACGACGGCAGTCGACAAGCGCCGGCTAGTGTCGGATGGGATGTCGTCAACGGTGGTTATTATAAGGCGAGCGGCTTGGATCATCTGGTGCAACCTACTGCAACTTCTGCCGGAAACGTAAAAATGTTTTCGGTTTATGTGCAGGACAAAATCGTTTTTATCGAATCGGACGAATATACCTCTTTGCCGGTCTTCACTCCTGATGGCCGAACAATAAAAAAAATTACCCTCATTTCCGGAATCAACACAATATCCGGCCTCGAAAACGGTTTATATATTATTGCCGGTCGAAAAATAAGGATTGATCAATAGTTTAATAATAGAATGAATAAAATTAAAAAGATTGTTTTCTTTTTGTTTTCAGTATCGTTTGGTATGATTAACGCACAAAATTTAACATCGCCCAACGGAAATTTCTCAATGAATTTCTCCCTTTCGGACGATGGTTCGCCCGTTTACCAATTGAATTACAAAGGCAAAGAGATCATCAAACCAAGCAAACTGGGCTTGGAATTAACCAACCAGGGCGGCCACGGCAGTTTCGGCGAAGATGTAAGCGCCGGCAATCAAGTGCAAACCAATCTGTACAATGGCTTCCAAGTCGAAAACACGCAATCAGGCACTTTCTGCCAAACATGGCAACCCGTGTGGGGCGAAACGAAAAACATCCTCAATCATTACAATGAATGGGCGGTTACACTGAACCAAGCGGCAACACAACGGCAAATCCGCATCCGTTTCCGTTTGTTCGACGATGGCTTGGGCTTCCGTTACGAATTTCCGCAACAAAAAAACCTTGTTTATTTTACCATCAAGGAAGAACGCACGCAATTTGCCATGACCGGCGACCACACTGCGCTTTGGATTGCAGGCGATTACGATACGCAAGAATACGATTATACAACATCGAAATTGTCCGAAATCCGCGGATTGATGCAAAAAACCATCACGCCCAATTCGTCGCAAACGCCTTTTTCGCCCACCGGCGTGCAAACGGCTTTGCAATTGAAAACGGCCGATGGAATTTACATCAACATCCACGAGGCCGCTCTAATCGATTATTCATGTATGCACTTGAATTTGGACGATAAAAACTTCATCTTCGAATCGTGGCTAACGCCCGATGCACAAGGCGTAAAAGGCTATCTGCAAGCACCTTGTGTAAGTCCGTGGCGCACGCTTATTGTGAGCGACGACGCCCGCGACATCTTGGCTTCCAACATGACATTGAATTTAAATGAGCCTTGCAAAATCGAAGATCCTTCATGGATTAAACCGGTGAAATACATCGGAATCTGGTGGGAAATGATTGCCGGAAAAACCTCTTGGGCCTATACCGACGACCTGCCGAGCGTGCAATTGGGCGTTACCGATTACTCAAATGTAAAACCCAGCGGCAAGCACGCCGCCAACACGAAACACGTAAAAGAATACATCGATTTCGCTGCTGCAAACGGCTTCGACGGCGTTTTGGTCGAAGGTTGGAACATCGGCTGGGAAGACTGGTTCGGTAATTCCAAAGATTATGTTTTCGATTTCGTTACGCCCTATCCCGATTTCGACGTGAAGGAAATTCATCGTTATGCCACAAGTAAAGGCGTAAAAATGATTATGCACCACGAAACTTCGTCGTCCGTCCGCAATTATGAACGGCATTTGGATGCTGCGTATCAATTTATGAAAGATAATGGCTACGATGCCGTGAAAAGCGGTTATGTAGGCAATATTATTCCTCGCGGCGAGCATCATTACGGCCAATGGATGAATAATCATTACTTGTACGCAGTGCAAAAAGCGGCCGATTACAAAATTTGCGTCAATGCGCACGAAGCCGTTCGTCCGACCGGAATTTGCCGCACTTATCCGAACTTAATCGGCAACGAATCGGCGCGTGGAACCGAATACCAATCTTTCGGCGGAAGCAAACCGAACCATGTTACCGTTTTGCCGTTTACGCGCTTGCCGGGCGGCCCGATGGATTACACGCCGGGCATCTTCGAGATGGATGTTGCGAAATTGAATCCGAATAATCATTCGCAGGTTAACTCCACGATTTGCAATCAGTTGGCCTTGTACGTTACGATGTACAGTCCCTTGCAAATGGCAGCCGACCTCATCGAAAATTACCAACGCTTCCCCGATGCTTTCCGGTTCATCAAAGACGTAGCCGTTGATTGGGATGACAGCAAATACCTCGAAGCCGAGCCGGGCGAATACATTACTATCGCCCGCAAAGCCAAAAACAGCGACAATTGGTTTATCGGCAATGTTTGCGGTGAAAACGGTTTTACATCCAATTTGAAATTCGATTTCTTGGATCCGGGTAAAAAATACATCGCTACAATTTACACCGATGCCAAAGATGCGCATTACAAAACGAATCCGCAGGCTTATACGATTAAAAATGTGGAAGTTACGACTAGATCGAAGATGAAATTAACATCGGCTCCGGGCGGCGGATTTGCCATTAGTGTGATACCGAAATGAAAAAGATACTGTTTGTTTGTTTCGCGAATACCTGCCGTTCGCCCTTGGCACAATACATTTTCAACCAACAGGCGGCAAGCTTAGGACGAACCGATTTGCTTGCTTTTTCGGCAGGTATAGAAGGAGATCCCAAAAATTCAATCTCCGAAAAATCGGAAAAAGTATTGAGAGAGGATTATCATATAAATGCTTCGAAATTCAAAAGTTCCCAATTTTATCCGGAAACGGCGGATATATACTATCAGATTATCGGCATGACATTTTCAATCACCCAAAAAGTTTTCGGAATGATGGAACGAGAACGCAAACCGTATAATGCCAAGATAGATTGCATTGCCTCTTTCGGAGAAATGAAAGAAGTAAGCGATCCTTACGGCGATTCGGTGCAGGAATACAGGCACGCCGCTCAGCTGATTGAAAAAGCAGTGAATGACATAATTAAGGCTTTGCCCGTTGAAGACGCGAATTAAAGTTCGACGGCTTCTTTATTGTTTTACCAATTTACACATTTCATCATTCACTTTTACTAAATAAACTCCTGCGGAATAAGTGGATAAATCTATTTGCTTACTGGTATATTCGTGTAAAAGCAAGCCTTGCGTATTGTAAATATTGATTTTACTGTCTGCTGGAAGATAAATCCTGTCTTTGACCGGATTGGGGAAAAGTTGCGTATTTCCTGCTGTTTCCGGAATATGAGTAATCGTACAATCATCTATTGAACAGAGAATATTTTGATAAAACGAATGTATCTGCATCTCGCCGTTCATTAAGCCGAAATATCGTTCGATGTTATTTCCTTTGGCCGGCTCGTCGTAAGCCTCGAAATAGAAACAGGGAATGGAATTTTCGTTCGCCCAAGTCAATACATTTTCCAAATAAGCGGCCGCTTTTTGTTCGGAAGCGGTTTGCTGACCGCCGTCAAACGAGTAATTTCCCCCACTATGGGGCGTCCCTGTTTCGGATAGTAATACCATCATGGCCGGCGTGTTCGACAATTCATTGTTCCAAGTCGTTTTCAACCGGTCGAACATTTGATTTTGAGGCGTATCGTCCCAAGTGCCGGGGTATAAATTGATTCCTCGAAAATCCAGTTTTTGAAGAATATATTGACTCCATGTCGCACCGCCAATATCCACGCTGCCTATCGGGATGGATATGCCTTTCTCTTTCACTATATTGCGCACGGAGTCGATATAAGCGCCAAGCGTTTTCGGTTCTACGCCCAAAAGACTACATTCATTCCCTACGGCAATCATATCGGGATACGAACCTGCCTGTAAGATAGCCCTCAGCCCGGCTAATTGCGCATTGTTATCGGCAATGCTGTTGGTTATATAAACTCCAATCAGCGTGTGCAGATTCATTTCTTTAGCAATGGCATTGACATATTCCAATCCGTTATTGATCGTACCGAAAGTGCGCACCCACTTTGTCAAATAAGGGATAGGACACATTCTTGCCTGCGTTGTTTCCTGCGACAAATGATAACCAAACGGTTCGCCGTTCAAGGCAAGGGATACATTTAAGCCGAACAGCATGCAATCCGAATTGGGTTTATCATAGGCAATCCATGTCATATTGCTTGGGTAACTGTATTCTTCTCCTTTCCGAGTTACCGCTTTTATCAACAAACTGCCGCTCGACGGAACCGTAAATGTTTGTTCTGCATAATCCTGCGCCGTATCGGATGTTTTAGGATCACTCCCGTCGATGGTAAAACGAATTGTACTTCCCGCCTCCGGAGAAGAAATGCTTATGGAAGTTCCCGCCTGCACAAATCCGGGACGCTCACTCGGTACGGGTGATTTCGGTTTTGTTTCCAAAAAAGTGTTGCGATCGATATTGGCAGGCGTACCGAGATACCGGCCCTCCATATTCCACGATTTGATTGTTGAGCCGTTAATATCGGAAAATGTAGAGCGAAGTACAAAATAAAAAATGTAATTCGGCAACGAGAAATTAGTTTCATTTTTCATAATGTCAATGAAAAAATTGCCGGAAGCGTCTATTTCACTCAAATAATCATTGTCGGCAGGCTTCACATAGTCATCTCCCCAAGTTGCGCGAAGTATGGCAATAACTGCATAATCCTGATAGTTGGCGGCCGTAAGTTCGTCCCATACAACTCTGCCTTCGGCTATTCCTCCCTGCCCGACCGGAGGAATGTAATTGATTTCAACAACAGGATTTACCGCTTGTACTGCATTACTCGTCATCGCAAGTATCGCAGCAATTAAAATTAATTTTGTACTCATAAGATATTAAATTTATGCTTCTTTCAAAACGATTAATACTATTCTACTATTCATTATTTTTCTCTATTTGTTTTTTCAATTTTTCCGTTTTTCAACAAATATAATTGAATATTATCCACCAAAACAAAATTTTTCTCAATCAAGGGATTATCATCGATAATATGCGTATGCCCGATTATCTGGATTATTTCACGATCAAACGGTTCCTTTTCGTAATATAGCTCGTTAATATCCGTCCACAACGGACTTCCATACGGATGGAAACCGCCTCGGTAATGGGAAACTTCAAAAAATGCTTCTTTGTTTTCAATAAACAAACGATTTAATCGAGTTTCCAAATCGTTACCGAGAGACTGTAATATACTTTGATATTGATCATACCAGCCTTTGGTAATTCCGGCATGGATAAACAAATAATTATCAACTTGTTTACAAACCTGAAACAAACCCTTAGTTAGCTCTTCTGTTAATATCGAATGATATTTTTCATAATATTGAGATGAAAAACGACTTGCCCGAAAATGTTTATCAAAATAATGCAGTTCGTGGTTGCCTATGAGCAAAGTAACTCGATCGAGATTTTGTTGCTTGAAATCTATTATTTTCAACAGTCCTTTGTAGGCGTCTTCCTGAGAAAAACCTTCTTGCGGATAAGGATCGGTGTAATCGCCGAGAAAAATTACCTCGCCGGGGTATTCCAATGCCGCTTCCCAGAATTTTCGTCCGTGAATGTCGGGAACAATTAGTATATCGTTTTTATTTAGATTAGCAGACTTTCCCATCGAAATAGTGTTTTTGCAGCGCAAAGATAATTAAAACATTCTTAACTATTCGGCCTCAAACATAAAAAGTAAAAAAAACACAGTATGAGGTATCCAATTACCATCGAAATCGGAGTCCCATTCTTGCCCCGAAATACAGTTTATTCTCATCATTGATCGAATACTCTGTTATTTTATAAAAGGGCGCTTCTACACTTTTGTTATTATATGCCCATACTGCCGATGGACCAACCACAATACTTAGATTAGAAGTTATATTCCATCCGAGATAAGGAATAATACTTGCATAATTTTGAGAACTCTCATTCATTTCCTTATATGATGTGAGTTCGGGATTTAAATACAAATTTTTGCTTAGCGGAATAATTGTTCCGAAACCACCTCCCAAAATGATTTGTTCCCGAATACCGTCCCTGAACGGATTATATGCAACAATAAATGAAGTATAAAACTTTTCAACCCCGATTTTGAATGATATATTAAAGGGGGATATTTCGGAAACGCCTAATTCTATTGCCTTATATCCTCCCTTTCGTACTATTGATAATAAACCAACGGGAATACCACTTTTTATGGTGTCGGCGTAATTTATAAATCCAAATTGCATTCCGTTTAACTGTTTTGTGGTATTTACAAATGCTATTTGCGTTCCGTTAAATCTATTTACAGTTGTGTTTATAAAGCCTAATTGTAAGCCTTTTATCTCTTCTCCGACAGCCGTATTAACAAAACCTAATTGTACGCCATTAACAGATTTTACCGCGGTATTTATAAATCCCATTTGAAGTCCGGTCATATCATCGCCTGCGGTATTGACAAAACCTAACTGTAACGGACTGATTTTTTGTTGATTCCAATTTATAAAACCAATTTGTGGCGAATTATGGCTTCCTTTCGCTATATTTATAAAACCAATTAAAGGGAAACGGAATTGTTCATTAACAACGTTCACAAAAAAAGTATATAGGTTTATACTGTTGTCTTGTTGATTTTCTTGGGCAAAAGTCGTTCCCAAAATTGATATGGATAAGACCAAAGTTAGAATAATCTTTTTCATCTTTTAAATATATTTGTCATTCAAATTCGGCCGTAAAGGTAGTATAATTAATTCAATCACGAAAAAAAGAATTAACCGAAAAAAATTGATTTTTACGGGAATGATTTTTTTACTACTTTTGCCTCCGATTTTAATCGAATAAAGAAACAAAACAATGTCAAAAATACGCTGTTCGATGGCACGTCCTTTCAGAATCCGTGCATAGTCCATACTGAGAAACCCTGTCTCAGTTTTCTTAATAACCCTCAATATTTCTGAGGGGAGATTTTTTATTACCATTTATTCACTCGGAATTAGGATGCAGACGCTATACCTGCGTCCATTCCTCTTATACAAGAAAACAAGTATGGACTTACAATTATTAAAAGTCTGCAAAGACTTCAATACAACAAAATATCTTTTCGAACTGAACGACGGCAATAAAATAGAGACGGTCTGTATCCGGCGAAGAACGGGCATAACAGCATGTGTCAGCACACAGGTCGGATGCGCCGTGCGATGCGCTTTTTGTGCATCAGGGAAAAACGGTCTGATACGGAATCTCACAGCTAACGAAATTGTGCAGCAAGTTCTTTCCGTCAGGGAGCGTGTCAACCGCATTGTGTTTATGGGTATCGGCGAGCCTTTGCACAATTACGCATCGCTGATACAATCCATTCACATTTTGCGAGACCGGAACGAATTGAATTTCCCGACCGATGGCATCACCCTCTCGACAGTCGGACCCCTTGCCGGACTCAAAAAGTTACGGGAAGAACATCTGAAAATTCAATTGGTCTTATCGCTTCATGCTACGGTGCAACGTGTCAGGGACAGGCTGATTCCGGGCATGAAGAATAACAGTATAGAAGAAACCGTAAATGCAATCCTATCCTACGGGAAAAGACACAACCGGAAAATAACAATTGCCTGGTTATTGCTTCCCGGCATCAACGACAGCCCGGAGGATAAAAAGCGTTTAGCGCAATGGTTTAACGGTGAAAATGTGCGGATAAATCTTCTCCCATTAAACAAAACGATGGCTAACTATCCTTTTGCAACACAAAAGCAGTTGCGAGATTTCAAGAAAGACCTGGAACATTTGGGTTTGGAAGTAACTGTACGCGAATCTCAGGGCAGAAACATTCAAGCTGCCTGCGGACAATTAGCCATACGCTGAAAATGCGCAGTAACTGCTTTTTTGCTAATTTTGCGGCAAGAATAATTAAGCGATTGGGCGTCGATGAACAAACAGGATAAAAACAGCAAACTCCAAATTCGTATCCGTTTTACTTTCCCCTGTACTCCTTCGGCGAAACGCCCACTTTTCGTTTGAAAAACTTCCCGAAAAACGACTGATTGGGAAAATTCAGTTCTTCGCTGATTTGCTGTATAGTCAGACTGGAGGTTCGGAGCAGCCATTTGGCTTCCAACACCACATGATCGTTTATCCACTCGAACGCCGACTTGCCGGTCGTTTTCTTAATAACGACGGATAAATGTTTAGGCGTCAGGCATAGTTTGCCGGCGTAGAAACTCACTTCGCGCGAATCTTTGTAGTGCTGCAATACAAGCCGGTAAAACGCATCGAACAGCATATCCTTTTTGTCTTTTTGAGTGGCATACTCCTCCCGCAACTGGTTGAAATTGTTGATGCCGTAGAAAAAAGCTTTCGACAGCAAACGCACCATCTCCATGCGGTAGGGATTGGATGTTTGCTGCACCGTCTGTTTCAGTATGTGGAAATAATCCTGTAAATGTGCTATTTCTTCCTCGTTGAGATGCACCACCGGATTCTCTTTCAGATAAAGGAATACGGGAAACACGTCTTTCATGCCCAGTTCCATGGTTTCGGTAAAACGCTGCGACATGACGATGAGTAGCGCCGAAAAATCGTCGCTCCGGTACGTATATTGTAGGATTTGCCCCGGATGGATGATGACAAAGTCGTTCACAGCATAATAGCAAGGCTTCAGATCGACGCTGCCTTTCGCATAGCCTTTCAGACAAATGATCGCCGCCGATATATCGACCTTGGTAGGATAGTTGAAAAACGGCACCTCGCTGAGGTCGTCGATCATAATAAAATCCTCGCCGGCCGACTTTACCGGAAGCTTTTCACGTACTGCATCGAAGTCAATACCCATATCATTCATATTCATCCGCATTTTAGACCACAAAGGTAAGTTTGTTTTGCTTAGCATGAAAGTGTTTCGGACTTTTAGAACAATATCACACGACTTTTGACCTTTTTCATGCGGAAGAAGCGCCGTACCTTTGCCCCCTGTTTTTACAACAGGACAAGTAATATGAACAAAACAAGTATTTCAAGTATGACAAAAGTAAAACACCTCATTCCTTCGGCGATGCTGGTGATCGTCGCCTGTTTGTCGGGCTGCGGAAGCGAGAGTGGCAATGCTCCGGAAACGACGAAGATTATCCCCGTAAAAGTAA
>JAISWY010000424.1 GCA_031270925.1 Candidatus Symbiothrix sp. | reverse complement strand
GTCGAAATAGACGGTTTGCGCGCTGCTTGTATTTTGCAGCAATCCGCTTGTTTCGATTTTAACCGTCGCCGATTTCACATCGTTTTCCATGGCGAATACATTGACGGGCAAGGAAATTTTTTCATTCACACTCAGCACGCGCGGCAATGACGACAACACCATTAAAGGAGTGCGCACCGGCGTAGTTTTTTCCGTTTTACCGAAAGCGCCGTCTTGTCCGGCCACAACCATCGTGCGCACCGAGCCGACATAAAGCGGTAGCGTGATTTTATGTTTTTTCGTATCGCCTTTTCCCAACGTGAACGGCCCGTAAAACTTGACTACGGGCTTGAAACGCTTGGCTTTTTCATCGGCCGGATTCAGCGTTTCATCGCCGCCAATGCTGAACATTGCCGCGTATTTTCCGCCGAAAGCGCCCATCACAAAATCGTAGATATCCCACGTGCGGATGCCCAGCGCCTCACGTGCATAAAATTCCATCCATGGATTCGGCGTTTTGAAGTTGGTCAAATCGAGTAATCCGTCATCGACAACGGCCAAAGTATAAGTCATCGCTTTGCCTTTTTGCTCGCTCACTTCGACCGTAAATTCGGTTTCGGGACGAAGTACGTCGGGCATCTTAATTTGCGGTTCGAGTACCGATTCTTTGTTGGAAATTGTAACCGGAGCGATGCCGTACATCCGAATCGGCAAATCATTAACCGTCTGAGCATGAGGCTGTAACAAACTGATATGGATATAAGTGTTCGGTGCCATTTCTTTCGTTGCCTTGAAAATATATTTCGTATCTTTGCCCGAAACATCCACCCAGGTACGACTCAAAACAGTCGATCCGTTTTCCACAGCCACGAGCGCCTTGCCTTCGGCTGCCGCGGGAATAATTACCGTAATCTCTTCTCCGATTTCGTAAGACGGTTTATCGGTCGAGAACGTCAACATTTTGATATGATCGGGATCGGATTTATTGCCGCGACCGCGATATTCCGGCCAATCGATGAAAACCGTTCCTCCGCTTGCGTGGCCGCTGTCTTTATCTTTCACATAGACCAAAAAACGTCCCCAAGCGGGATATTTGAGCTTGAATTTGAAATTGGCTTTCCCGTTTACCGTTTGCAATTTGCCTGATGCAACCGGTTGGTACGACGAATTGTTGATGTAATTGCCGAGCGATTCGCCATTGTTTTCCCACCACCAACTCCAATCGATTTTATAAATTTTGTATTCTATATTGTTCCGGTTCGTCATTTTTCCGTCGCTATTCAAACTTACAATGTCGAAGCGATGATCGGTATCGGTTTCGATGGCGCGGTTTTCGGCTTGGTTCAAATTCAGACCCACATAAGCCGGATAAGGCGAGAAAGGAATGGTTTGCGTGTAAAGACTGGCGTCGCCGCCGGGTTCAAACACGCGCGCCAAAAGCTTGGCGTTCAACATTCCGGGCGCATTTTCGGCTTTGGGAAGTTTCAGGGCAAAAGTTACGTCGCCGTTATCGTTCAGCGAGCCGTCGAAAATTTCCGTTGTTTCGCTCGTAAAATCGGCCGCCGGATTGTTGAAAATGTATTTTTCAAAACCTTTGAATTGTGTCGTCGTCTTGCTCAATTTCATTTCCACTTTCGCTTTCAAGTTACGCGCCGTGGCGCCGGTGAGCCATGCGGAAGACAATGTCGCCGAAACGCTTCCCTGCGATGCGTTCAAACGGTTTTCCGGCAGTTTCAAATTGATTTTCAAGCGGTTGGGTTTGATGGTTTCGACTCGAAACGATTTATGAAACGATGTTCCGCCCACCTTGATATACACATTCCACAAACCGGTCGGATCGGTGGCTTGCGTCGCTACATCGTAAGTATAAAATCCGTTTATGCCTTGTGTTACAATTTGTTTGCTGTGGAATTGTCCGCGAGCGTTATACATTTCCAGCGAAACGGGATGGTTGTCGGGAATGTGTTTTTCGGCGTCGTGCAAAATAAACGAGATGTGCAAGGTATCGCCCGGCCGCCACACGCCGCGTTCGCCGTAGATGAAGCCTTTCAATCCTTTTTCGATTTTTTTACCGCCTGTATCAAAGCGGCTCAACGAGTTATCTTCGCCTTCGACCAAGCGCAGGTAGGTTCTTTGTCCGCCCGATTCGGCCACCAATGCGAAAGCCTTGCCTTTAGCTTGAATGACGGCAAATCCGTCGCCATCGGTTTTCGCGTTGCCGATTGATTGCAATTGATAATTATAGAGATTGATATTGACATTCGATACAGGATTAGTAGTCAGCAAGTTATTAACCGAAATCCACCATTGGTTCGCCGAATTGCTTTTGGCGATTACACCCAAATCGGACGACGTCACGTTGCACGAAACCTTGTGTTCCGACGACATATAATAGCTTGGATGACAAGGGTTATCGCGCTCGCTCCATTTATAAAGTTCCCAATCGTAATCGTCGTTGGAGTAATAGACTTCGGGCGAATCCCAGTAGGCTTCTTCTTTTTCGGAAATCTCATCGGATTGCAAACGGACGAGCATTTCCTGCTGATTTATAAGGCTTCCGTTCATTTCATTGCTTCCGCAATCGAAAGCCGAATACGATTGCTTGAACGAAAATTCCACGCGGTAAATTGCACCCGGCTCCTGTTTGATCATCGGCGCCAAATTGATGGCATAACGTTGCCAATTGTGGATATTTTTGGAGGGATCGCCATCCAAGCGCAAGGTTTTTTTATAGATCAAACGTCCTGATCGGCGCAATTCGTCCGAACCTTTTAATGTATTGGTTTGCAGGAACATCAACACGTTATTTTCAAAAATCTTGATGATGCGAATATCCACTGCATAGAGATTTACGGCACGGAACGGCAACATCAATTGTTCGGAATTGGGCAAGATATTTCCGTCGCTCAACAATTCGATTTGTGGATTCAAACGTTTGATAGTGAGATTGGTAAAAAATTCGCTTTCCAACTTGTCTTCTTTCGTATTTCTTAGGCCTTGATCGACTTTTACAGTCGTTTCGCCCACTTCTTTCGGATCGAAATAAAGCTTGATTTTGTTATTTTCGACATGGTAAGTATATTGCGAAATGCCGCTCAGCGTAACCAGACCGCGAATGTCTTGCGATTGCGACACCGGATCGGTCAAAACGATTTGAATGCCGTTTTCGGGTTCGTAAATTTGTTCGGCCAAAATCACTCGGAAAATATCTAAGGCGGGAATCGTAATGCTTTCGGACAACGAATTGGCAAGTCCAAGCGTTTTACCGTCGATTTGAACGGTTAAATCTACATTCGTCTTTTTACGGGCGATTTTATCAATCGAAAAACGAAATACGCCATCGCTTTCGGTAGTTGTAACGACGGGTATAAACAACTGATTATCATTTGTTTTTGCCGAAAGCGCTTTTTCGACCAAGGCTTTTTCCGGAACTTCGTTGAAACGGATTTCGCCATGGATATTCACAAACGCAGGATCGACAATATCGGGCGAATCCAATCGGATTTCGCCTGTCTTTTCTTCCACACGAAAAGTAAATGCAAAGGTTTTCAAGCGTTTAGGTACTCTTACGATTTTGTCTAATTTAAATTTTACTTCGTATTCCGTACCGCTTTTTAATGCATCGTTTTCGGGAATAAATTCGATGGTGCGGTTGTTCAGCCAGAAAGCTTTTCCTTTCACAGACGGCGAAAACGAAAATAATTTGGATTTGACTTCGGTATTCGGCTCAATATTCGTCTGTTCGTTCGCCAACTCGATGAGGATATTCGACGAGGGCGACACCAAACCGCCGGTGTAAGCGCTGATATAGGGGGTAAATTCCGATGCGGGAACGACTTCCCTGTTGCAACTCCAAAACGTTAAAAAAGACGTTAAGACAGCGCTAATCAATAAAATAAAACCTTTGCGTTTCATATTTTTTTCATTTATAAATTCAAAGGACAAATTTAGTTTAATTTGGGCAGAAATATTTATTTTTCACTCATTTTTTTGGGCTAAATCTTTTTTTGAGGCGCTGTTGATTTTTGGTTAATTCTTTTTTTGAGGTGCTATTGGCTTTTTCAATGTATTTAACAAGTCCGCAGGACTTGCCTGTGAATAACCCCCAGATTTATCTGGGGGTTGTGATACGCCTCCTTTC
>JAISWY010000233.1 GCA_031270925.1 Candidatus Symbiothrix sp. | reverse complement strand
CGCGCTGCAAATCATAACGGCTTCTTTTTTTCCATTGGCGGGGTTGTGGATCAATGACTTGTATGGCATTCTCTTTATAACCTCGATTCCCGACTGGATTGGCATTCCCCTGACTATATTTATAACTGTATTGATAATCAATGCTGTAAATATGATTGATGGTGTCGATGGACTTTGTTCCGGTCTTATGGTTGTGGCATCCCTAATTATGGGAGCGCTTTTTTTTACCAAGGGAGTTTGGATACACGCCACCTTTGCCTTTATCACGGCGGGAGTATTGATACCCTTTTTCTATTATAATGTTTTTGGGGCGAAGAAGCGACATCGGCGTATTTTCATGGGAGATACCGGAAGCCTGACCTTGGGCTATTCCATATCTTTTTTGGCAATAAGCTACACGATGAGTAATCCCGCCATTAAAGCTGCTTCCCAAGGGGCTATTCTCGTTGCTTTTTCTGCCGTGCTCATTCCGGTGCTCGACGTGGGCAGGATAATGCTCTTGCGTTTCAGGCATGGCAAATCCGTTTTCCAACCCGACCGCAACCATATACACCATAAGCTCTTGCGGCTGGGTATTTCGCACCGGAACACCATGATTCTGATATTGGCGATGGCAGTGTTTTTCAGCGTGTTCAATATCATTGGTGTTGAATTGATGAGCAACAACATTATTTTGCTGCTCGACGTTCTGATCTGGATTGTATTTCATTTGTTTCTCGACTGGGTGGGAAAAAAGAAATGGAAAAAGCAAGTCGAAAATACTGCTCTCACCCCAAAAGAAGAAAAAGCCCTCGCCCAAAAAGAAGAGGATGTTTGATGGGAAAAATGCGAAAATTGGAGTAATTTTGTAATTTGTCAGAGAGAAAGATTCAAAAGCCTTGAAAAAAAAATGAAGATAGCCATTATTGGAGGTTCTGGTTTTGTGGGGACAAGGTTAATCGCAACGTTGTTGGATACAAGTCCCGAAATTGACATACTCAATATCGACAAACAAAACAGCAGCCGCTACGCGGAAATAACCCGGATTGCGAATGTGCTGGACGTGGATTCACTTACCGCACAATTGAAAGGGGCTGATGTGGTGGTTCTGCTGGCTGCCGAACACAAAGACAATGTAACGCCCATCTCGCTTTATTACGATGTGAACGTGCAGGGAATGAAAAATACCCTTGCCGCCATGGAAAAAAACGGCGTGGGTAGAATTGTCTTTACAAGCTCGGTGGCTGTTTACGGCTTGAACAAAGAAAACCCTTCGGAAACGCTGGCTGCCGATCCGTTTAACGATTATGGACACAGCAAATGGCAAGCCGAGCAGGTATTGCAGGAATGGTATAAAACCCATTCCGAATGGAACATCAACATTCTTCGTCCGACGGTAATTTTTGGCGAGGGCAATCGCGGCAATGTGTATAATTTGCTGCACCAAATTGCATCGGGGAAATTTATGATGATAGGCAAGGGCGACAACAAGAAGTCGATGTCGTATGTCGGGAATGTCGTGGCTTTCATCCATTTTTTGATTCAGCATAAAATCGAGGGCTACAATGTTTACAATTACGTGGACAAGCCGGATTTCGCCACCAACGATTTGGTTTACCATACCGGGGACGTGCTCGGCAAACATATACCGACCTTGCACCTGCCCTATTGGTTGGGAATGTTGGGTGGATACGGGTTTGATCTGTTGGGGAAGATTATCGGTAAGAAATTGACAGTTAGTTCGGTACGCGTAAAAAAGTTTTGTGCCGTTACGCAATTTGATTCCACGAAGGTAATGGCTTCCGGTTTTGTGACGCCTTTTACCATCGAGGATGGGTTGAGGCGGACGTTGAAGGCGGAGTTCGGTAAATAACAAATATTTTCAATTCATTAAATGAACAATATAAAACAATTTCTCAAAGAGAAGTTTGAAACCCTTTATTTCTTCTATCAATACTTAGGATATAGAATGGTTATTCTTTTGGCTTTCGGTTTTCTGATGGTGTTGATGGATAGCATTGGGCTGGCTATGTTTGTCCCATTGCTCCAAGTAGCAGAGACGGGTGCTTCGGAACAGGTTTCCGAGAGCAATGGCAAAATCGGATATTATGTTCAGGAAGTGTTTCAATTTTTGCATTTGCCCGTGAACATCTATTCAATGTTGATGCTCATTATCTTGTTGTTCGTTTTGAAGGGAGTTTTTTATTACTATTCAGGGAAATATACAGGGATCAACCAAAACTTATTTTCCAAAGGGATAAGGAGTCGTTTAGCCGATGGAGTAAGGGATATGGCATACAAAGACTTCGTTTCCACGGACATTGGGCGATTGCAAAATTCTATGATGGGAGAATCTTCGCAAGTGGTATATGCTTGCGCTCAATATTTAGAAACCATCAAACACGGACTGTTTATTTTGGTATATTTGGTTGGAGCTTGTTTCCTCGATTGGAAATTTTCTATTTTAGTTGCAGCGGGAGGGGCGGCAACAAATTTGATATACAGTCGCTTCTATAAACGAACACAACAGCTGTCGATGGCAATTACCAAAAATAATCACCGCTACGGGGCAATTGTGGTTGAAGTGATCAATCATTATAAATACATAAAATCGATAGGGCGAAATGTATCATTTTTTCAGCGTCTGAATGATGAATTAAATAATTTGATCCACAGTAGTATTAGGGTAGCCACGTTAAGCGCCAGGCTGGGTGCATTGCGCGAGCCCATGACTATTGCAGTCATTTGTGCTGTGATTGCATTGCAGGTTAGCGTATTTGAGTCCTCACTTTCAGACGTGATTATTGTTTTGTTTTTTTTCTACCGAATCATGCAGAAGGTGGTTGATATACAGGCTACATGGAATAATTATTTGACATATTATGGGTCTCTTGAAAATATCCAATCCTTTCAAAAATATCTTGATCAGCACGGCGAAAAACAATACGGAAGCCTGCCTTTGGAACAGATAGAAAAAATTGAGTTAAAAGATGTTGTATTGCGTTATGGCGATGTGTATGCGTTGAATAAAATAAATCTGACCATTCATCGCAATCAATCGGTTGCTTTTGTGGGAGAGTCAGGTTCGGGAAAGACCAGTTTGGTTAATGTCATCTGTACCTTGTTCCCATTTGATTCGGGGGAATTTGCGGTAAACGGACGGAGCATCAATGAATATCTCAACATTGAGTATAAATCAAAAATAGGCTACATTGCGCAGGAATCCACCGTTTTCAATGCCGACATTTTCGATAATGTTACTTTTTGGGATGAGCGGACACCCGAAAATATGAATAAATTCCGGCAGGTAATGACGATGAGCCGTATGGATGAGTTTGTTGAGTCGCTGCCCGAAAAAGAAAATGCACTGCTGGGTAACAATGGCATCAATGTTTCCGGAGGTCAGAAACAGCGGATTTCCATTGCGCGTGAACTTTATCGGAACGTTGAAATCTTGATTATGGACGAAGCCACTTCTGCCCTTGATTCAGAGACGGAATGGATGATCAAGGAAAGTATCGAATCGCTGCAAGGTCAGGTAACGATTATTTCCATTGCGCACCGCCTCTCCACTATTCAGCACGCCGACATCATTTATCTATTGGATAAAGGAGAAATTGTAGCCGGAGGAAATTTCGAAGAACTTAAAAAGCGTTCAACATACTTCAAGAAATTAACAGAATTGCAGGGGATGTAATTTTTTAATTTCGCTTGATGAAAAATAAATAAGCGGCAGAGATTTAAACCGGATTGTAGGGTTTTTGATATAAGACGTTTCCGACAATAGATTTCGGATTTATAAAACCATGTGAATAGCAATAATCAGTGTCTTTGTAATTTCCGCTTATCAGTTTGACCATTAATGGAAGTTTCCCATTCGGATTGATTTTTTTGAACATCAACTCAAAATACATTTTTCTTATGTCCCAATTTTTGTCCTCTTGATAGAAGAAGGCTGTTTTCTCTGATGACAACAGGCAGAGATTATAATCTTTTTGCTGTTTCATGGCTATTTGGCAAGCAAGATAAACGAGAAGGTATTCCGGCCGGTCGATATTTTGAACTATCTCATGGTAATCATCACGCGATTTTAAGTACTCGTAATAAGCCTTAGACCCCAATTTACAAACAGGTTTCAAGCAATCCAACCATCTTTTGATAAAAGGCGAGCCTGCATGCGAGCAAAGGAACCAACTTTCCACTACCGGATGACTTGGGTTAGTGGTTGAAGCATATCGGGCGAAAGCGATACAATCGTACAACTGTTTCTCAATGTGTGGAATGAACCATTTAAGGTTCTCAAATAAAATAACTGTGGCATCAATCCACACCCCCCCATACCGATACAATAATTCAAGGCGAATTACATCAGTTTTATTTGCCACGGGAATATCATCGGCTTCAAATGTCAGATCGGGCAGGTAATTCTTTAAAGATTCGAAATTCAATACGATTACTTTAAACTCCGGGTTCATCGCACGTATTCGCTCAATACATTTTTTTACAAAAATAGGCATCGCAGGGTTGTCCCAAAACAACCAAATGGTATAGCGAAAGGCTTCCTGTATTCGGTCTTTATCATTAAGGATCACATGAAAAGTCTTTTCCGTGTCAGGGTAAAGAGTTGTGTTTCTAAATCTATTGAGAATAGAAAAGAGAAAAAATTTGAAATACTTATAATAGTTCATAAGGCGGTTTTAAATTCTACACAAGTTCTATAAATTCTTTTTTTTATTTTTCTCCTCTTGTGTAGTCCGAACCACAAGAACAGAATCATGCTGTAAAGGTAAGTTTAATATGTGAATAAAAAAAAAAAAAATCCATATTATTTGTTTGATTACCGATTTATCAGATTTTTTTCCTAATTTTGTAGTCATAAAAATTCTTTGCCTTTGTAGTTTTTCCAACTACAAAATTAGAATTTTTCAAAGAATTTTTATTTTTGAAAGTTTGGACAGCAAAAAAAAAAAATGGGTCAAGATTAGTTTAGTAATTTATTTTTTCAGCCATTTTAATTATTTTTTATTTTAAAATCCTCTCACACAAATAAATAGAGAGGTTTTAAAATAAAAGATAATTAAGGAATCTACTATTTTTTGTGCTACTATTTTTTTCAGCGCAAAATTTATTGTATATAAGCAAATTAGACATAGATAATGTTTTTTATTCTAATCTTGAACCAAAAAATTTACGGAGGATTTTTCACATAATAATACGGAAGGTTCGATTTTTATGCAAAAAAACAAAATAAAAACGATCGCATTATACCTGCCTCAGTTTCATCCCATTCCGGAAAATGATGAATGGTGGGGGAAAGGGTTCACGGAATGGACGAATGTGGGAAAAGCGAAACCGCTATTCAGAGGCCATTACCAACCGCACGTGCCGGCGGATTTGGGATATTACGATTTGAGAGTTCCCGAAACAAGGCAGGCGCAAGCTGATTTAGCCGAAAAATATGGCATCTCGGCATTCTGTTATTGGCATTATTGGTTTGGAAACGGTAAAAGATTGCTGGAAAGACCCTTTCAGGAAGTTTTGGAAAGTGGGAAGCCCGATTTCCCGTTTTGTTTGGCATGGGCAAATGCTTCGTGGACAGG
>JAISWY010000121.1 GCA_031270925.1 Candidatus Symbiothrix sp. | reverse complement strand
TACCAATATTGTACATAAATATTCAAAACGACCTTGCACGGGCAATATGGTTCTTTTTTCGCCCGGATTTTTTGTAAATTCGGAAGAGCGTTCCTCATTTCTGCAGCACAGTTCGTTGTTTCAATCGCCTTATGTCATCTTGAAACCGCGATCGCCCGAAATGATTCATCTTTTGACCTTGTATTTTTCGCTGATGAAACAAAGGCCGGGGAAAAAGATCAAAATAGATTTGACTATTTTGTTGCTTTGGCTGCATAATTTGCTGATTGTGCTGCAACGCGAACACGATCGTCAACAATCTCTGTCGAAGGGAGATGATGATGAGAACTATCTGCGTCAATTTAAAAAGCTGTTGAATAAACATTATGCTACGGAAAAACAGGTGTGTTTTTATGCCGGAAAACTCGGTCTGCCTGAACGAAAATTGTCGCGACTGGTTTTTGTAGCGCATGGAATCAATGCCAAAGAACTGATTAGCGAAACGGTTTTACGGGCGGCCATCCATTTGGTTAATCACACAACATTGACCCATGGCGAAATAGCCGACCGCTTGGGTTTGGATTTTACTTATTTCGTGAAATTTTTCCGCAAACACACCGGATTAACGCCCGCCAAGTACCGTAGCCTGCATAATTCCCATCTTTTGCATCAGGAAACAGGCGTTCATGTTTTGGGCGATTCCTCCTCGTAATTGATAGGAAAATGTCAATTCGTTGTTCGCAATATCGGCCTCAAATCGGTAATTTTGGATGTTTTCCGGAAATTCGTCGGCCAAACCGCCCAAAAGCAAATCGTGTGTGGCGATAATTCCGCACGATTGCAATTGAACTAATTGTTCTACCAATGCCAGCGAACCTTTCTGTTTATCGACCGAATTGGTTCCTTTTAATATCTCGTCTAAAATGATGAACAGTTTTTCGCCGGAATGAAGCCGGTCGATAATCATTTTCAGCCGTTTGAGTTCGGCAAAGAAATAGGATTCGTTTTCGTTCAATGAATCGGAAGTGCGCAAACTTGTAACTAATTGTGCGGGAAATACTTGTAACGATTCCGCACAAACCGGGGCGCCGATACAGGCCAAAACGAAATTCACGCCGATGGTGCGTAAGTAGGTGCTTTTTCCGGCCATATTAGCTCCGGTAATAATCCAAAAAGAGGCTTGTTTTTCGATGGAAATATGGTTACGAATGCATTTTTCACGGTTCATCAAAGGATGTCCCACGTTTTTTCCTTGCATCTCGAAATAATTTTCGGTCAATTGCGGATAAGTGTAATCGGGATGATTGAAAGCGAAAGTCGCCGGCGAGTTGTGTGCGTCGATTTGTCCCAAAACTTGTATCCACTGCAAAAGATTTTTGCCGTTTTTCCGTTTCCAATCTTCCAATTGCAGGGCTTTGCGAATGTCCCACAACAAGAACGGATTTAATAATAGGTGGACGACCATGTTGGCTCGCTGTTCCAATTCATTCGACAGTTGCGCCAATTGCTTGAATCGCGCCGATGCCTTGATTTTGTTTTGTAAGAAAACAGATTGTATATCAATTAGTTGCCGACTCTCGAATGTTTCATTTTCTACTGCTTCCATCAAAGCGGTATAAGCTTGTAAAATTGTAATCTTTTTTCCTGTTAAAGATTGTAATTGATTGATTTTCTTTGCTTTACTTTCGCTGATAATGAAAGTGAGAATGTAAACCCAAATCAACGATTGTATTGGAATAACCGACAAAGCAACAAGTGCGATAGCCACAATCCAAGCGAGCGGAACCAGTCCGGCCAAGATTTTCCAAAATAGGGTAGGGGAGATAGTATCTTCTTGATTGATAAACTTTTCCATTTCCGCATCATCGGAATATTGCCCCGGTTCGATCAATCCCGATACTTGAAAATGATGCCGGAAATCATTTTTCCCGGACAATTCGCGGATGGCTTCCTGACGAATACGAATGGCCTGCGAATCGGTTAAAGGCTTTTCAAACCAATGAATCAAAATATTCCGTCCGGCAGGCGTGGCTGTACGGTTGATGGATTGAAAGAGCGAATTTTTCCCGAAAATATCCAAATCCAAACCGAATGAATGGGCTGCATCCGGCTTTTCATTGGCTCCGTCGAAGGTCGAAAAATCATAATCCAATCCTTTCAATTCGTTTTCATCACATGAAATCGCGGTTTCCAAATATTGCTTTTTCTTTTGTAATTGATTGTATTTCAGTAAGAAGAATAAAAATAAAATCGTGCCGGAAATTAAAATCGCTGTAACAACACCACTGCCTTGCGAACGCAACAACCAAGCGACGGCGATGCTTCCGAGGAACACGCATAAACGGATTGTCCCGACGGTATAAAGCTGTTTTTTAATGGTCGATAGTTGTGTTTTATTGTTGGTGATTCGATCGCGATAATATTGAAAAACCGATTCGTAAGTTGAATAATTGGAATTTCGCATTTTATTCTTCATTTATGATTTGTATTGTTTGGTGTTCGTCGTTCAGAATGGCTCGCAGACGGGTTTGCGTTGCCGAATCAAGTTCTACCCGTTGCGGTTGATAATAGGATTTGTGGCGCGACGACCGATCGTGGCAAGTAGTGGAAAACCTTGTAAGCACGATAACTGCAACAACAATAAACCAAAGGTACGACGACCATGCGTTGTGTTCTTTTGTGCCTTTGCCTATATTATTTTCAAAAATGCGATGATTATCTTTAATCAGTTCGGCCACATCAAGACGGAGATTGCTCAATTCGACCAGCATCAAACTGATTTGATAACACAAATTGCGGTTGTTGTTTTGAATCAGCACCTGCAAATTGATCAAAGCATTGACCAAATCGTGTTTCACATCAAAAAACGAATCGGGCAAACGATTGAGGAAAGAGGCGGCATCGCGCGTCGCCCAATTATTCAATTCGGGAATCAGGGAAGTGTAGGTAACTTCGTTTACGTTCTTCAGTTCGTGGACAGTTGCGGTCAAAAACGTGCGTGTACTGCTGTATGCGCGGTTTTCGTCGTTTGGGTCGGCTATGAAAATGTTCATCCGCATACAGCGGACGGCTTCTTCGAAATTCATTTCCTGTAGATATTTGCGCATGATTTTGTTGAACGATTCGGAAAAATACGGTGAAATGAAATCTACAAAATCACGATCGGCTGTGAGTTCAAACCACGACGCAACATTGCGGAAATCAATAATATCCTGCTCCAAACATTGCAATAAGGATAAATCATTCCAAATCCGATGATGATATTCGATGATTTGCGCGGCATTTTCGGCTTCCAATTCCCGGAAAACATCGTTTTTGGTGTAATCGAAGCCGTCAATCGAAATAATTCCATTTTCGGACAAGGAAAATTCGGCCGCCAAAATTTTCTTGTTTTTGCCTGCATCTGTTGTATTCGCATGGATGCCGCAATGCTCCAATAAGCGTATAAGTGATTGATATTGCATACTTTAACTTATTCCTGTGCCTTTGAAATTTTCCGGCCGCCTGTCATAAACCGACCAATCGATGGTCATCAAATTGTACAAGTCGTTGAGTATTCGTTTCAAATCGAGGTAGCGGCCGTCTTCAATCGATTTCTCTGCTTTTGTGAAAATGCTTTGCGCCAAATGATAATTCTTGTACATATCCGGTTTGTAGGATTTCAAGATGTAAAAACGCGATACGAGATGCGAATGGGTGTTCGACAAAATATCCCAATACAAATCGTCTAATTGCTCGGCGGCGCGTTTCAAAATGGCCGGATTGCGCGATTTCAAAACCTGATTGGTGTTTTCCGACAGGCGACGGAAACGGGCATTCAACGATTCCTTTTCAATATCGGCCGACGGCAACGTTTGTTCCACCAGTTCCATGTTGTGCAAATATTCCGATTGCAGATTTTCCAAGCGTTCGTAGCCGCCAATCTTGTCGAATTTCTGGGAAATGCGCGAGATGTCTTCGGCAATCACATAGCGCTTGTCTGACCAATCTTTCTCTTTCATTTTCGCCAAATCGTCGCCGAAAGAAGCCAATTCGCGCAACAGATTTTCGGTTTGAATCGACCAAATATCATTGTCTTCGGCGTTGAATTGCTTTAAGGCTGTCCGCATTTCCGATTCCAAAGTGGTAAATTGCTCTTTCAAACGCGCAATATTGATGTGCTTTTCGGAAATCGAAAAAACGTTTTTAAATTCTTGACGGGTCATAACCAGAAAGGCTTCGACCGAGAGTTCGCGATTATCCGAAATCATAATTTGAATTTCAATGTCCGAACCTTTTATCAAATTAGAAGTCAGTTGCTTACCGGAAATTTCGATACATCCGATCGGTAAATTGGAAATCGAACGCGCAAACCGGTCGCCTTCCAGAATATTGATAATGATGTTGTCGGACGAACCTTTTTCGATGGTTTTGGAAATTTCGCGATACAAGGTTTTCTTCAACGGAAGGATGCTGTTTTTCTCGAAAATCACTTCCAGACGGGTTACGTTGTTCTCCTTGTCGTCGATTTCGATACAAATATCTTTCGGAAGCGGTTGTCCCGAAATGCTGTACTGACCGTGTGTAATGATGATTTGTTGCGCCAAAGCCGGTAATTCGCTCCGGTTTTCGTCGAAAATTCGCATCGAAAACGAGTTGGCGACATTGGGCAAAAGCGGCAAAAATTCCGTGAATTTGCTGCGGAGCGGTACAAGTCCCGTGTCGAAACCGCCGTCGGAACGCACCAAACGGTAAGTGTATTTTTCCATTTGACCGGAAATGCGAACCAGCAACACTTCCTCGTCTTCGCGGCTCATTTTATTGTAGCCCAAATCGATTTTCAATTGCGGCTCCTTTTCCGGCGAAATATTCGATGATGAACCGGAAATTTTCATCAATAAATTATCCAAATCTTCTTCGCTATCCGGTTGATTTTTAGGATTATAATATTTATTAGCGGCGTAAAAAGCGGCTCCAACGGCGATAGCGGTTATCGGGTCGGCGCCGGTATTGACCGGAATGCCCGTTTCCATTTTTAATTGCTTACGGACGAACGGTATCAAAGTGCTGCCGCCCACCAAAATAATCTCGCTGATGCCGGTTGTTTCTAAATGATTGCGTTGCAAAATCGCCTGAAGCATTTTGATGGTTTCCTGTATTTTGCTTGCAATCAGTTGATTAAATTGTTCGACGGTAATTGTGAATACAAAATCGTAGATATGTCCGTTGATTTCGGTTGAAAATTCGACTTCGTAATTCGGCGCATGTGCCAATTCCTTTTTTGCTTCTTCCGCTTGATAAAGCAGTTGGAAATAAAATTTTTCGTATTTGCCTTGTTTGTTCGTCAGTTGTTCTTGAAAATCAGCTATTTGTGTTTCTTTTATGATTTGCGGAACGAAAATTTCTTCCACAATCAGGCGGTCGAAATCCACGCCGCCGAGAAAATTATTGCCTTCGTGGTCTTTCACTTTCATTTCGCCGTTGCGAATTTCGACTAAAGCCACGTCGAAAGTACCGCCGCCCAAATCGTACACCAGCCAATTGCCTGTTTTTTCCTCGTTGCTGCCGTTGAAATAGGCCAGACTTGCGGCAATCGGTTCCTGCAAGAGATACACTTCTTGGAATCCTGCCTGTTCGCCTGCGCGTTTGGTGGCGTTGGCCTGCATGGTATCGAACGAGGCCGGAATGGTAATGACCACTGCTTCAAGCCGTTCGCCGGTGTGGACAAACTGTTTGAGTTCGTTCAGCACGTAAGTCGATAATTCGATTGGTGTAATGTTGTCGTCAATATTGACCACGTAGAAGCGGTCGTCCGTTCCCATTCGTCGTTTGAAACTGCTAAAGACATTCACAGGGTCTTTCAACAAATATTCCCGCGCTTTGTCGCCCACGAGGATACGATCTTTGCGGAAAGCGACCACCGAAGCCAGACTTTCCTTGTGTCCTACGGGATTTTTGAATAAAATAACTTTACCGTTATCGTATTTTGCTATTAATGAATTGGTTGTACCCAAATCGATGCCGAAATTAATTGCTTTCATCTGTTTTGTTTTTATGCTTTTTCGACTACAACGATGCCTTTTTGCAACAAATTGGCGCTGTCGGCTGTTTTCCGGTAAATAACCGGTTTGATAACTTGCGAAACGACCATGTTATTGGATTCTTGTCCGATAATTGCGGCTTCGTAATCGGAGCGTGTTTCGCTATATTTCTCTCCCATAGGATATTGGATAAGATAGCCGGCCTCTTCAAAAATCGAGAAAATCCGGTTGAAATTGCGTTCGAACTTGGATTCCAATTTTTCCTGCGCAATCTTTTGTTTGATTTCCAGCAGTTGATTGATTAGTTGTACGTGATTGTCCATATCTGTCTTAATCGTTTGAGGGGACAAAAGTACATGAAATTCCTTTAATTACACATGGCTGGGTGAAAATTTTTAAATTATGAACTAACCTCAAAAAAATTAACCCGGAAAATAAAACATTTTAGAATAAGTAGTTTTCCGGACCAACTTGTTTTATATACGAGAATCTAATAAAAGTTTAATAAAATAAAAAACAGATTGCTACCATGAAGCACATTCTAAAAGTAAGTAAGCCGAAGTTGATAACGACTTGTGCGCTGTTGTGTTTATTCTTTGCAGCGACTTTATCTTCACAGGCGCAAATATCCCTGTCGTTGAAACAGACCACTGTGGGAGAAGCGCTCAAATCCATTCAAAGGCAGGGCGAGTATCATTTCTTCTATGATGATAATTTGGCCGATTTGCAGATAGCCGAAATCCAAGTAAAAAACAAATCGTTGAAAGAAACCTTGGATACGCTTTTATCCGGCAAAAATGTTTCCTATACAATAGAAGATAATGTGGTCTATTTTTCGACGAAAAAAACGGAAACACCGAAAGCCGATCCGCAAGCCGGAAAATTGACCGTAACGGGAAAAGTGGTCGATGAAAACGGCGAGCCGCTGATTGGAGTTTCGGTAGTTGCCAAAGGTACGGCATTCGGCACTTCAACCGATTTGGAGGGCAATTATCTTTTGACCGGACTTTCCGCCAATTCGCAACTGCAATTTTCCTATATCGGTTATTTGATGCAAACCCTTACAGTCGGCAACCGGACGGTAGTTGATGTTACCTTGACGGAAGACGCCAAGCAA
>JAISWY010000026.1 GCA_031270925.1 Candidatus Symbiothrix sp. | reverse complement strand
TAGCCTTCCTTATTAACCTCCGGATCGCTGAAAAACTCAATAGAGGTTGTATTATCCGGAATATTTAACGTTATCGTTACATACTTGTTGTTTGCACTAAATGTCGTGCTTGGAACCGTTACGGCAACATCATTACATTTTACCACGATTTTATTCGCATTTGCGTTGCCGGCGGAATTGGTAGCAATGTCGTAAAACAGTTTCATTTGGGTATAACCCGATGCTATACCGGTTATTTTCAACTGTGAGGTCGCATTAAATGTAGTACTATAAGCGGGTAACCATACATGCGCATTAATCGTACTCGTAGAACGAATATCAGCTACAGCATATTGGTCGGAAAATACATAAGGCGCTTTCATGTCGAAATCGTTAAACTCCGCAATTTTGGGTCTGCTTCCGCTCGGATAGTCTCCGTCACCAAATGTTTCATGGAAGAATCCTTCGCCTACCGGCGGTGTGGGAGGATCTACCGGTGTTCCTTCGCCCGTTAATTTGAACTCCGTAACATCACGTACACCCGGTCGCCCGAAGCAATTGTCGGCAATTTTACCTTTTACGGTTAATTCTTTTCCTATATTTTCAGGATGATCATTCAAGTTAACCGAGGGACGCAGGTCGGTCGGATTTATCGTACCATCTGAAATACGCACGACAAAGCATTTTGTATAATCTTTTTCATCTTTTGAATCAGCCACCAACACAGCCGTTGCACGAACGTCGTCAGTACCGAATACAACATCAGAAGCCGATTGTATCGAATTTCCACCATCTGTCAAAGTGTTTTTTACACCACCTACAATATAAGCTTTTAGCCAAACATCGGTTTTGTTAATATTAGTGAATCCGGCAGCTACATTATATGGAGAAGTTTCGCTGCCATCGCCTCCACCTGTTTGGCTACCTTCCAAAACAAAATTAGCAGCCACGCCATCGGTAACCAAACCGGCCGCGCCCCATTTATTTTGCAAAGTTCCGTTTACTTTCAATTTTTTGCCCAAGTTTGCAGCATTATCACTCAAATTGATAGCGGTGCGAATATCGGTTCCCGACGGTAATTCCACAACTACTACTTTTGTCCAGTCTTTCACATCAGCTGTTTCGGCCAATACTACCGAGTTGCCAAGGAAGGGAGCGACGAAAGAAATTTTATCGTTCCCGTTAATCGGATTGCTATCGTTGATACCCGGGCCTGCTGCACCAACGATGTAACCTTCTATCCAACCGGAAGTGTTGCCGGTTTGGTTGGCCAAAGCGAAAGTAATTGAATATGGGTCTGAAACCGTACCGTAGCCCACGTATGTAAAGCGTTCGGGAGAACAGTCTGTGTAATCGCGGAAAAGGATTTGTAATGTGGAATTGTAAACGGTCAGCACACCGGTAACGCTTCCGGTGCCTTTGGGCAATGTATCGGAAGCAAATTTGGCTGCGCTACTTATCCGAGCCGTCAAAGTATTAGTAGTGGTATTTGATTTTAACACTTTATTTAATGTTTGCGGATTGGCGCCGGGAGCCGGAGCCTCGCAATATAATTCAATGCCGCCTTTTTCAAAATACACATTTTTTACGGTAACAATTTGTCCCACCAAAGGACTGCTTGCACTTAATGCGCTTAACTCTACTTCGGCCGGCACTATTTTTGACGGATCAACATTGCCGTCTTTTTGACAATGATCTTTCTCAAACACATCCAATTCGATGCGACCGATTTGACCGCCATTATCCGAACCTAATTGCGGTAAAGCGCCATATTCTCCATAAAATAGATTCTGACATTTTATAACAATATCTTGTCCGACAGGCAAACTTCCACTCAATCCCGATGCGTTAAGTTGGATATTGATACCTCCGGTTTCATCCTGAATTTGTATTTGTTTGTAAATATTTCCCGATACATCGTTGGCCGTAATCGTCCCTCTAATGTATATATCTTCGGTAATTGCGGCTAATTTCTCTCCTTTGTAAGTATCCAAAATTGTCTGAATCGGCGTCATTGTGTATTTTTGCGCCCATTCCGACTTCGGTTCTTCCTGTTCGGGAACATCCGCTTCCCGTTGATCGCAAGCCGTAAACAACGATAAGGAAAGTAATACTGTGAAAATTAAATTTTTGAAAGTTTTCATATTTTTTATCATTTTATGTTTTTATGTTTTTTAGAATCGAAAAGCAAGCATTGCAAAAACATTGAATCCTTGTGCATAATAATATTTATTGGGGAATTTCATCATATTTTGTGTGGAAGTGCTTAATCCATAATCCATACGACCCTGTTCAAATCCACCGGTTTTCAAATTCGTATTATTCAAAATATTATTCAATTGAATATTGAAATTCAAAGTATATTTACGCTGAATACGCATCGTTTTTCCGATAGATAAATCCAATGTAAAACCGCCGTTGAATTTTTCTTGGGCTGATATTCGTCTATATGCCGTATCCCAATTTTCCCCCGGTAACATCATCCCATTAACCGCCGATTGCGTGCGATGATTTGGAGAAGGATCAATATAAGTACGGTCGTAAGCATTAATATCTGCATCGAAAAACCAATATTTATAGAAAGCATGAATACCGAATGTTCCGGCTGTTTGTGGAGTAGCTCCTACATACAC
>JAISWY010000412.1 GCA_031270925.1 Candidatus Symbiothrix sp. | reverse complement strand
CAAAACATGATCCAAAGCTTCGCCACGCATCTTTGCCGCCAGCACGAATATTTTCAGGTTCTCAACGATTTTTTCTTGACCGCTGAAACTTAAAAACGACAATGGGCGCAAGGCGTTTTCATATTCTTTTTCCTTGTCGTTCAGTTGATTAGAGCGTATGTTGTAATTATCTGTCATCTATATTTTTTCCCCATAAGCCAAATCCCCTGCATCGCCCAAGCCCGGCACAATATAAGCCTTATCGTTCAAATCGGGGTCGATAGCCGCCGCCCAAATCACCGTTTTTTCTTTCGGGAAAATGGTTTTAGCTACCTCGATGCCTTGTTCACTCGCAATCACACAAGCAACATGAATCGCTTTCGGCTCGCCGCGCGTCAATAAAGCCTTGTATGCCAAATCCAATGAACCGCCGGTAGCCAACATCGGATCGACCAGCAACAGCGTTTTTCCTTCAATCGACGGCGACGACAAATATTCAAAAACAATCTCAAAATGCGAATGATCGGCATTGTAACGACGCGAAGCCGACACAAAAGCGTTTTCGGCCGAATCGAAAAATTCGAGGAAGCCTTGATGAAAAGGCAATCCCGCCCGTAAAATTGTGGACAAAACCACAGGGTCGCTGATCAATGGAATATTTGAAATTCCCAAAGGCGTTTCAATCGTTTGTACCTTGTAATTCAATACTTTACTGATTTCGTAAGCCATAATTTCACCGATACGCTCGATGTTTTTCCGAAAGCGGAGCCGGTCGTTGTGAACATTCACATCGCGGATTTCCGCCATAAATTGATGAAGAATACTGTTTTTTTCGCTTAAATTATGAATAATCATACAGGAATGTTGTTTTACCGCTGCAAAGTTACAAATTTTCTACGGAAATTGCATATTCCGTTGTTCGGATAAATACATTTATCCATGGATTTTCGTCGGATGAACCGGCCAAATTAGAATTATGCCACAAACTTAGGAAATCTCCGCCCGATTTTTTACACTCGTCGATTAATATTTTGATTTTCTTTTCCACTTTCTCCGGACTCAATTTTTGATGAAAAATAAAAGTCGAATCCATTATAATCGTCGGGTGAAGCAGCAATTCCAAAGTTTCATTTTTTTGCAAATCGAAAAACAGATGCGGAACGGCCGTTCCCGAACGAAAGCCGGGCGCATGAGCAAAAGTCAAGGTAAAATCTTCGCAAAAACCGGATGCAACTAAATCACGAAAGGTTTCCGGTGTTTGCATCCGCAAAAAATGTTGTCGCGAAATATTTACATTTCTGCCTGAAATTTTTTCCAATTGCACTTTCTCTTTCTCCAAAATATTCAAATGATGCAAAGTATCATAAGAAGGATGCAAGCCAATCGTCGCATTTTTCAAAGTCTGCAAATAACAATAATAATCCACCGTCCGATAAATCACAGAACGTCCCAAACGCCCTTTCGGTCCCAACAAAACAAACAAAAATCCTTTTTTTTGTAATTTGTTTTGCAAAGCCAATATTTTCTCAATCGCCTGAAAATAAGGGTCTTGCGTTTTTCGAACAATACACAAAAACCGTTCTTTCATTTTCGGATAATCACGTTTCAAAAAATCACGTAAAAACCCGAATCCATTTTTCAAAAATCCTTTATAACGATACAAATAAGGATGATCAATATCATAAGTGCTTAGCAATCGGAATTTTCGCAAAGCAAAATCCGAATTTTCCGCGCCCAATCGAATCAATTCATCCATCAAAAAATAAGCCCAACGGTCGATAACCGGAATTTCCAAAACTTGATTTTGGAACAATAAAGAATTTTGATGCCGAAACCGCCCGTGTTCATCCGGCTCCGAAGGTAGATATTCTTCGTATAAACTTAATAGATAGAACGTTGCCGAAAATAAATCAAACGGAATATCGCCATTTCCGGAATAAAAGAAACAAAATAAATTCCGAAATTCGGCCATTTTCAAATCGTCAATCGGATGAATACCGGTTTCTGAAAGCAAACCGGCCGGAACAATGTGTAATCCTGTTTCGGGCTTTTCTTCGGTGTACCAAATTTGATTTTTACTTTGCGAAAGATAAAAATTCTTATCGTTAGTCAGTTGAAAATCAATGCCTAAAATATGATTAAAAAGATGTTCGGCCACAAATTGCAGTCGCCGCGTTTGTTCGGAAGAAGTATAAATTGTCAGCATAACAACCGTTTTTTAATTTGTTGATTCAATCGGGCTGTAAACTCGAAATTTTTTAAACCCCAGCCCGGAACCGCCAACCATTCGGGTGGCGATTGCGACACGAAACGCTCAATAATGAAATCGGGATTCAATCGCGCCATAAAATCAATGCACAAATCGATGTATTCGTCCACCTCGTAAAGATGGAAATGTTCGGGATGCGCAAGATATTCTTCCGCCATTTTTGTTCCCTTAATCAATTGTAACTGATGGAGTTTGATGGTTGTAAGCGGCAATTCCGAAATTTTATCGGCGTGCAAAAGTATCGTTTCGCGCGATTCTCCCGGCAATCCCAAAATCAAATGAGCGCCGCAAAAAATTCCGCGTTGATGCGTTCGGATGATCGTTTTCACCGCTTCTTCATAGGAATGACCGCGATTGATACGTTGCAGTGTATCGTTACTGGTCGATTCGATGCCGTATTCGATTAATAGAAAATGATTTGCGGCGATTTTTTCCAATTCATCCAATAATTCATCGGACAGACAATCCGGTCGCGTTCCGATAATCAAACCGACCACATCAGGATGATTCAAAGCGTCATTGTATTTTTTTTTCAAATTTAC
>JAISWY010000405.1 GCA_031270925.1 Candidatus Symbiothrix sp. | reverse complement strand
TTGAGCCGGAATATCCTTCTACTTGTTAATAGATATATTCAACCCTCTTCGGGGTTGAGGGGAGAGTGGTTATTTCTCTATCCCCCAATCGCTTCGCTTCATTGGGGGTTATTTATATTCAGACCTGCGGTCTGTCGCTTCTACTTAACACAGGGGTTTGCAACTGAGCCAATATCATTAATCTTGCGCTGCAATTTGTAAAAAAATGAATACTCCGGTCGTCATATTATCAAAAGCGGAAAAGCTATCAATAATGGTTAAATCTTTTTTTTGAGGCGCTATTGTTGTAAGTACAGGGATAATAATGTGTAAATCAGATGTCTCGACTTCGCTCCGCTCCGCTCGACATGACGCGCGGAGCGGAGCTACCGCGTGGAGACATCTGTTTTTAATTTAGCTGCGTTGAAAAATCAATAGCGCCTCAAAAAAAGAATTAACCTCAATAATCAATATTCGCTTTAAACTTAATAAAACCGGACAGACCAAAGGTCCATCCGGTTAGAGTTCTAAATTCAGCAGTCTTATATTTTCAGTCAAGATAAATTTTTGCCGTTTTTGTTCCTTCCACCGTCACTACTTTTACCAAATAGACACCGGTTGGTAGATGCGATAAATCGACTTGCCTGTCGATAAAGATGTTTGTAACTCGCCTACCCGACAGGTCAAAGATTTCGGCGGAAATATTTTCATTTGTTGTAGAAAAAATTGAAATACTTTTTCCGTGTTGTCTAATTGCAATCTCATCGTCCGGAGTTGTTTCCCGTACATCTGTACCAATGTCTGTCAGATTTGGAACGGTGTATTTTTGTTCTCCGGCAGGGATAGCATAATAGAACGAGACGCTGAAATTATGCAAGGGATACGGTTGATCGTAGATAATGTTTCCGGCGGCGTCTTTCGGTTCAAAAGCGGGGCGCAAGGTGGTAGAAACATCATTGGGATTGCGGGGATAAACATAATTTCCACTTCCGTCTTTTTTATCCAAATCCTGATAGGTGAAAACGGCTTCGTAATCGTCGCTGTCGCGCAAGTTTCCGTGTCCGCACCCGTTGCCGCTCGCCGATGCATAAGCAGCATTCGCTCCGGCATAAACCACTTCGATTTTGCCGGTCAGGTTTTGGGTGCAAGTCAATATTACGCAATCGCCGGAAACGCTTACGTTGGAAATGGTTTGCCGGGTATTGTTGTTGTAAACTTCAAAACCGTAATCGGTAATTTTCGCTAATGTTTTGTCGTCCAATACTAAAGGCAGTTTCGGAACCAAGAATTTGATGATTACTTTTTTGGAATCGGCCCTATCGCGCGAAAGTTCCAAAGGTTGTAGAGGTTTGAAATCCTGTCCCAATATTTGTGTTTTGTAATAAACTTTTCCCAGCATTTCGCCGTACCAGCGGTAGCCGTTGGCATCGAGGTGTCCGCCTACATCGGTCATCGGATAAACCGGTCCGGCGCAAATAACATCGTCCTGTTCGTTCGAAGCTTCCAACTGAGCCATCCCGATTGTCAATTCTTTCCCTTTGGAATATTGCGTTCCTACTTGATAGGTAATAAACACCGGACTACCAGTCTGACTGTAAACCGCTTTGACGTCGGCTTGCATGTTGTTTTTCAACGTTATCATCAAGGATTTGTATTCGTTTTTGTCGAATGTGGGCGTGGAACCTGCCGTTAAGCCGCTTCCGAAACCTTGATAGTTCCATTCGCCTTGCAACCAAAACAGCGCCGGACAGGTGATCGTACTGTTGGTTTTATTCACAATAGAGTTTGCAATATTCAAAGCAGTGGTATAATCGTTGTACAAGTTGCTTACTTGCGATTCTTTCGAGAGGTCTTCAATCGGTTTGCCGCTTGTTCCGGTGGAAGTGGCGATAATATTTTCGTGCAATCCTTTCAGTTGAATGTGATTAGCTGCACCCAAAAGCGGACTTTCAATGATGACGGTTGCGCTTTTTGCCCATGATCCAACAAGCGGATGCAAGTTTTGGAAATCGGAATTTCCGTAATTTATCCAAATTTGGTCGCCAATCATATAATTTCCCGGAATATTTTCGGCAGAAATGGTAACGTGCGATTCGTGTCCGGTGGATAAACTCTGACCGTACATAATCAGGTGCGTGTAATCTTTCGGCTCGCAGTCGGTGCAATTAACCGGATTTTCTATCGCTCCGGCAGTACAGAGGCTATTGGCGAAAGTTCTTTGTTCGCCAAGCTGGTCGGTGTATATGTTTAAATTTTTAAGGTACTGTGCATTGCCGTAATTCAGTGCAAAAGAGCCTTTTACCGGAGAAAAACAGTATTTTATCGAATCGAAATCGTTGAGGATTGTGCTTGGCGTATAGCCCGCAGGTTTGGTGTAATTTGCGTCATTTTCATTGTTAATCAACGAATTGTTGATAGTTACGACCGGATTATTTACAACAAGCAAATCGGATTGTGAATTTCCTTCCATAATTGAATTTCGGATATTCATTATCAAATCGGCGTTGGTATTTGTAACACCACGTCCTGTATTGTCTTTGAATGTGCAATTAACAATATTTAGCGTTTGATTGCCACTATAACCTGTGATATTTCCGCCGTTGCCGTTGGCGGTGAAATTTCCCTTAAAAGTTGAATTTACGACCGTAATTTCGGGATGGCTTGCGGCTACATTTGCTGTGCGGAGAAATACCACGCCGTAGGTCGTTGCGTTGTTTACAAAAGCGCAATTTTCGACGTAAATCTTGGCATTGCCTACCAAATTATTTCCGTCGGCTCCGTATTGATTCAACCTGATAATATTTCCATTCGTTCCTGTTGAGGTGTTGTTACGGAAAACGCAATTTTTAAACGAAATCAACGGATTTGTTGCTGATAAGGTATTCATTTGTATCACACCTTCTTGCAAAGCGCTGAAATTTTCAAAAATCACATTATAGGCTTCAAACGAGCCTCCTTGCATAAGAAGAAATGGAGCGTTGCCTTCAAATGTCTGTCCTACTGCACCCGATACCGTCAAGTCTTTCAACTGCAACACCATATCTGCACGCAAACGAAACATACGCGCTGTGCTGTTTCCCGTTATTTTTGGATTTTCTCCTTTAACTCCTTGTATTACAAGCGTATAATTGTTTCCGAGAAAGGGATAAACGGCATTGTTTTGGTTGGCAACAGGCTTGGAATAACCGTCTATTTCGCCGCTTACATAAATGGTATTATGCGTGTTTCCGGCCTGTGTTATAAGCGTGTATGCTCTACTTAATGTTGCCACTGCAAGTTCGGAAGTGGAACCGTCGTTGGCATCGTTGCCCGAAGCCGAGAGATACACCGCATTTGTCATTACGCGCATCGGTTTTGCGCTGCCATAGCCGCTTGCCCCGTGAATCCAGCGTGCTGCCTGACCCGTGAGCCACAAATAATAATCGGAACCCAAATCGTCGTCATAGCCGACGAATGTGCCTTCTCCGTTCAATGGAACATGGTTGGTGGTTTCGCATTTGAAGATGCAGGTGCCTTCGTCCATTTCGTCAAACATGGCAACATAAAGGCTGTATGCTCCTGCATTTTTGGTGGCAGCTACTTGTTTCCAAAGAAAGTTTCCGCTTTCACGCGGATAGTCGTCGTAGGGATTGTTGTCGCCTCCTTTCATGTTGTGCCAGCTAAAGCCGGGAAAAACCACAGGGACGTAAGTAATGCCGCGTTGATTGCACCAAGTCAGGTCGGCTACCACTGTTTGCGAAATTTTCGATACGGCATTGTTGCTGCGATACCTGCCGACCGCCCAAGGTGAAATAATATCCACCCATTTTTCGAGCGAGGCATGGTAACGGGCGTCGGTAACGCAATCCTGAATTTGTTCGCGCCAATAGTAAGGCGTGCCAATCATGATGGAAACTTTTTTGGCTGTTTCGCCTTTAATGCTGTCGCACAAAGCCTCGAACCAATCGGGCTCGAAGCCGCGACTGCTCACGCCAAAACCCCAAAGCGAGAAAACCGGTTTGCCGTTGTGACGGAGAAAGGTCGGGTTTTCTACAGGATCGAAAAGTTTGAAGTTGGTAACAATTTCTTTCCAATCGCTTGTAATGCGGTTATAATCCGTTTCGTTGTTAATGCCACCGTCGTACATAACAGCTATGGCGCGGTCGTATTTTTTGGCGGCTTTCAGTGCATATTTCAGCACGGTATTTACGCGGGTTTTGCCGGTTCCTCCCACCGTTTGCGACACAAAACGTTGTACAAAAACGCCGTCGATGCCGTGTTCTTTCATCCATTTGAAGTGCAAATCGACCGTCGAAGAATCGGCGCTGCTAAAAAGATAGGCCTGACTGCCGTCGGCGTATTGAAAGTCGGGGGCAGTATATTTCTTTTCGTATTCCCGCATATCCGGCCAGAAGTCAATATTGATGAAGCCGGGCTGTACTTTATTATCGTGCGGATAATGGAACCAACCGGCATTGACAGGGTCGTTCGGACAAGAAAACCATCCTTGATAACCTGCCATAACCAGGCCGTTGTAGGAGGTGTAGTGGCATCCGGTTTCGTCGTAAGTAACTTCTTGCGAGGATAATCTACCGAAAATGCTCAATAATAACAAAAGAGTAAAAACTGTTTTTTTCATGATATTTAAATAAGAAAATAAAATCGGGACAAATTTCCGGCGATAGCCTTAATGAGGTTCTTAATTAATCATTAAACGAAAAATAATTTTTGTTAAAAATGCAAAATAATTTCGTATCTTTGCAAAAAATTGTTCGGATATGAAAAAGTTATCCTTATTTTTACTTCTGATTTCATGTTTTGCTTCCGGTCAAAGCGACAACAACGCTATCTTGAAATTCGTTTTCCCGACATTGTCGGATTTGGATAAAATTGTGGCCGACCAGCGAAAATATACCGACCGCTATGAGGCACAAATCGACACATTGAAGCAAGAATTGAAAAAAGCCCGGTCGGAAGCAGAACGTTACAAAATCAAAGGTCGTCTTTTCGATAAATATACTTACTTTGTTGTCGATTCGGCCTTGTATTATGCACAGGAAAAGCTGATTTCGGCGCAAAAATTGAAGCGCGACGATTATATGGCCGACTCGCGAATGAATACGGCTCATATCCTGATTATTGCCGGGATGTATAAGGAAGCGATTGATATTCTGCAAAATATCGATCGTTCGGCGCTTCCCGATTACCTCTTGGATTATTATTATCGCGTATATAACGATTTGTACGAATCGATGTTAAAATACACCATTGTAGAAAAACGGAAAAAAGAATATCGCGCCAAAGCCATGCAATACAAAGATTCGATTTTGTTGCGCAATCCCGATAATATTTACGTGCAAGTGGACAAATTGTTGGAAGTTGACGCGAACGACCAAGCATTAAAACTCGTGCAAAGATATTTCAATAATTTGGATGCCGAAAGCCACGATGTAGCCATTTCCGCTTATGTTTTGTCCGATATTTACCGGCGGCTCGGCAAGCGCGAGGACGAAAAGCAATACTTGATTGTTTCGTCGATATCCGACATGAAAAATGGTATCAAAGAATACATCTCGTTACGTCGTTTGGCGGTCATTTTATACGAAGAAAGCGATTTCAACCGCGCCTACACCTACATGAGTCGTTCATTGGACGATGCAACATTCTGTAATGCCCGCCTGCGCACCATTGAGGTAACTCAAACGCTTCCGATCATAGAGCATGCCTACCAGATACAAATAAAAAACGTACAGCGACGGATGCAAATTGCATTGGTTTGTATCAGTATTTTAATGGTCTTTTTTATTTTTCTCGTGATTTATCTCCGTCGGGCCTACCAAAAATTGTCGAAAATACGAAACGAGCTAAACGATGCCAACTCGCAGCTACAACAGCTTAATACCGAACTGAATACAATAAACGAGCAACTCCATGCAAGTAACCAATCGCTGAACGAAACCAATCAATCGCTCTTGGAAGCCGACCGGATTAAAGAAATTTACATTACCAAATTCATGACGGAATGTTCGGCCTATATCGACAAAATGGACGATTACCGCAAAACACTGAACAGGACAGCCGCCTCAGGGAAAATCGAAACTTTGTATAAAATGCTGAAATCCAACAGTTTTATTGATGACGAAATCGAATATTTCTACAAAACTTTCGACGAAACCTTTCTCCATTTGTTTCCATCATTCATTCAAAAATTCAACGAACTGTTTCTCGAAAACGATAAAATCGCTCCCAAAAAAAACAAATGTCTTACTACCGAACTGCGCATCTTCGCCCTTATCCGCTTGGGATTTTCCGACAGTGAGCGCATCGCCTCTTTTCTGCGCTGTTCCAAAGCTACGGTTTATTCCTATCGCTCGCGGTTTCGCCTCAAATCGCAGTTTCCCGAAATATTTGAAGAACGGATTATGGAGATAACCGCTTTTTGAACCAATATAAACAGACAACATATTGAGAAAAAGTATTATTTTTGCAGAAAAATTGGAAATGAAAAAGTTACCGGCAGGCATACAGACATTTGAAACCATTATAGACGATGATTATCTCTATATTGATAAGACAAAATATCTTGTTGATTTGATTGAAAACGGACAGATTTATTTTCTCGCTCGCCCGCGTCGTTTCGGCAAATCGCTGACTATTACTACCTTAGATGCAATGTTCTCCGGCAAAAAAGAACTTTTCAAAGGACTCTATGCCGAAAAATGGATGAATCGTGAAGATTATCAAAGTTATCCTGTTATACGTTTGAGTTTGAACAAGGTAACCACAGATTCCGGTATAGATGCAGTAAAAAGTTCGATAGTGGAGTTATTGGCTAATACCGCACTGGATTTAGGCATAGAACTTTCAAGAAGCGATATGCCCGGAATGTTGCTTAATGAATTGATAATCAATGTATATCGGAAATACAACAAGAAAGTTGTTGTTTTGGTTGACGAATACGACAAACCTTATATCGACTTTGTAGATGACCACGAGATGGCGGAAAAAGTGCGTATGTCACTTGCCAATTTGTATGTGCAGATTAAAGCCAACGACGAGTATCTGCGCTTCGTCTTTATGACCGGTATTTCAAAATTTGCCCGCCTTGGCGTTTTCTCGAAACTCAATAATATGGAAGATATTTCATTGAATAAACGATATACGGGAATTTGTGGGATTACACGCGAAGAACTTCTTGTGAATTTTCCTGATTATATTGAACTTACAGCCGAAAATCTGAAAATTACCACACGGGAACTTGTCGATAAAATGGAAATTTATTACGATGGTTTTTCTTTCGACGGAGAATCAAAATTTTACAATCCTTTTTCTACATTGCTGTTTTTCAAAGGAGGGGGAAGTTTTGAAAATTTCTGGTTCGACAGCGGCACCTCTCAAATGATGGCCACCTATATCAAAAATAATAATTTCACAGTCGAGCAATTTCATAATTTGCAAGTTTCGCGAGATTTTGTGCGTAATCCGGGCGAAATGGACTGTACTCCGCCCGAAGGATTTTTGTATCAAAATGGCTTTTTATCGTTACGTGAAGGCATTACCGACGATTTTTCGCTCGACTATCCAAATAAAGAAGTTTTGGATACCCTGTCGCGCCTGACAACCCAAAATCTGTTTGAACGAACCGACCAAAGTTGGTCGCTCTGTTTGAGCGATTTTCAACGCGCTTTGTTAGACGGCAATACCGAAAAGTTTGTTGATGTATTAAACCGTTTATTAGCAATTATTCCTCATGCCGATTTTGATGCGGCGGCTCGTCAAAATATCAACAATAATGGATATAAAATTACCACGCAGGAATGGCTTTATCGCTCAACCATTTTAGCATTTTTTCAAGGATGCGGCTTGTTGGTTTTCGGTGAAATGCAATCAAACAAAGGCCGTAGCGACCTGATTCTCAACCAAAAAGGACGAATATGGATTATCGAAATAAAAGTAGCCTACAAAGACGAAGACGTAAAAGCCAAAGCCGAAGAAGCATACACGCAGATTTTTGAGAAAAACTACAATGCGCCTTACCTCAATGCCGTTTGCATCGGACTTGCCATTGACGACGAAAAACGGGAAATTACCGAATATAAAACGAATGTAGAAATAGAAACAAAATAGCCATAACTCTATATTTAAAAAGCTACCCTTTTGGATTTCATTTGGATTTTCAGCATACTTCTTTTTTAATAAAAACCTGATAATAAACTATTTAACTGAAATTATCGTTTGTATTTTTTAGTCAGCTAAAAAATGCTTTCCTGCTTCTGCTTAATTTTGCATCATAAAATCAAATTTAATATCCATGAATGTAAAAAAACTATTGCTTTTTTTCATGCTCTACGGAATGTTCGGCATTCCACTAATCGCCGAAAATACCGCCGAGCCAAACATCCGTATCAGTGGTACGGTAATCGACAAAGAGAAAAACTCGCTGCCCGGTGTTTCCGTCGCAGTGGAAAACACAACGACCGGAACAATTACCGATATTGACGGTCATTTCTATTTGGAAGTCCCCGATAAAAATGTGGTAATCAACCTCTCTTATCTGGGATTTAAATCTCAAAAAATCAAAGTGGGAAACAACATTAATTTTAATGTAAGCATGGAAGAGGATATCGAAGCCCTCGACGAAGTGGTAGTTGTGGGATACGGCAACCAAAAGAAGCTTTCGGTGGTCGGTTCCATACAGACTTTGGAGCCGAAGATGCTGCAAGTCGGCTCGTCGCGCTCGATGTCGAACAACTTGGCGGGACAACTGGCGGGCGTTATTGCCGTGCAGCCGTCGGGCGAACCGGGTTACGACAATTCCAATTTTTGGATTCGAGGCATTGCGTCGTTCAGCGGAAACCAATCGCCCTTGGTTTTGGTAGATGGCGTCGAGCGCAGTCTGAACGATATTGACCCGGCGGAAATCGAATCGTTTTCCGTTTTGAAAGACGCTTCGGCAAGTGCGATGTACGGTGTTCGTGGCGCCAACGGTGTGATTTTGATTAATACCAAACGCGGAACGGTGGCAGCGCCTTCGGTCAATTTTCGTGTCGAACAAGCCCTTTCGACTCCGACCAAACTGCCGCAATTCATTGGAGCGCCGGAATACATGGCCTTGCTCAACGAGTTGCAACCCGACCCGAACAAACGCCTTTTTACAAAAGACCAAATTCTAAAAACTTATTACGGTTACGACCGCGATTTGTATCCCGATGTGAATTGGATTGATGCGATCACAAAAGATTTTGCCAATTCTACCCGCGCCAATATGACCGTCAGCGGCGGTACGGAAATCTTGCGTTACTCGCTTACGGCTTCCGTGTATAACGAAAACGGCATCATGGCTTCCGACCCAAGTCTTGATTATGACACCGAAAGCCGGTTGAGCCGCTATAATATGCGCGCCAATGTGGATCTGGATTTGACAAAAACAACACTTTTGCGCTTCAACGTGGGCGGTTATCTGCAAAACTTGCGGAAAGCTCGGAGCAGTACCGACGAAGTTTTTCAATCGGCTTTTGAAACGCCTCCCTTTGTACACCCTGCTGTTTATTCCGACGGAACGATTCCGATTGTTTCGGCGCAACGCAAAAATCCTTGGGCCTTGAGTACGCAACGGGGCTATTATCGCGGCGGTCGAAGTAAACTGGAATCGCTTTTCACATTGGAGCAAAATCTGAAAATGATTACCGAAGGCTTGAAAGTCAGGGCTACTTTTGCGTTCGACACCTACAACGAAAATTTCGTTACCCGCGGCAAAGACCCCGATTATTACAGTGTGGCCAAATCGCGCAACGACGAAGGTGAACTGATACACAACATTTTGAGTTACGGTAGCGAATTTCTCGACCATTCGAGCAACGCCAATTACGGCAATCAAAGTACTTATCTCGAAGCCGCACTCATATATAATCGCTCTTTCAACAAACACGCGATTGATGCGCTTTTCCTATACAACCAACGGAGTTATGACTGGGGTGATATTCAAGCCAACCGTACACAGGGTATTGCAGGCCGCTTTTCCTATACTTTCGACCGCCGCTACATTACCGAATTTAACTTTGGTTACAACGGTTCGGAAAATTTCGCCAAGGGCCGCCGCTTCGGATTTTTCCCGTCCATCGCCGCCGGCTGGCTCGTTTCGGAAGAATCATTTATGGAGCCGGGACAACAAATCGTCAGCAAGTTGAAATTCCGCGCTTCGATCGGCGAAGTAGGCAACGACAACATCGGCGGACGGCGTTTCGCTTACATTACCACCATCAACGCAGGCGCCAACGGATATAATTGGGGCTATTCGGGCGATACCTACCGTCAGGGCGTGCAGGAAGGCGAAGCGGGCGTGCTGGATTTGAGTTGGGAAACCGCCCTGAAAACCAATATCGGCGTGGAACTGGGTTTGTGGAACGATTTCGACCTGCAAGTCGATTTCTTCAAGGAACATCGCACCAATATCTTTATGCAGCGCACCACCATTCCTTCGCAGGCGGGCTTTGTTACGAATCCTTACGCCAATTATGGAATCGTTGATAATCAAGGGTATGACATCTCCCTGAACTACAATAAACGCTTCAACAAAGATTGGGCTTTGGCTTTGCGCGGAACGGTTACTTATGCCAAAAACACCATCATTGAACGCGACGAACCGGCCTCTGTCAAAGGAACTTATCGTTCTATTACCGGACAATCCATCAATACTTTGTGGGGATTGGAAGCCGAACGCCTTTTTACGGAAGATGATTTTGTAAACGGTGCATTGAAACCGGGTATTCCCATACCGGAATTGGGTTTCAAAGTGCGTCCCGGCGATATAAAATACGTGGATAAAAATCACGACGACTTTATTACCGAAGACGACGAGGGTTATATCGGCGGCACAACCGACCCGCGAATGATTTACGGTTTCGGCGGCAATCTCAATTTCCGCCAATGGGATTTCAGTTTCTTTTTCCAAGGCACAGCCGACGCTTATCGCATTATCGGCGGCTCCGATTACTTCATTCCGGGCAGCGGACAAGGCGTGCTGGGCAATGTTTACACCAACTACACCGATCGTTGGACGGAAAAAAATCCCTCGCAAAACGTGTTTTGGCCGCGCCTGTCGGAAAGCTCCAACACCAACAATAACCGCGCTTCTAGCTTTTGGAAAAAAGATATGAGTTTTCTGCGCCTCAAATCTATCGAATTGGGTTACAACATACCCGAATCGGCGATTCGCAAATTGCATATCAAAAATATTCGCCTTTTTGCAAGCGGAAACAATCTCTTTTATTTCTCGAAATTCAAACTTTGGGATCCGGAACTCGGCACATCCGACGGTTTGCGCTATCCGTCGATGCGTTCGGTCATGTTTGGTCTTGATTTAAACTTCTAAAAATTAATCGAATATGAAACACAATATTATATTAAGCACATTTTTCATTCTTCATTTCTCATTTTCCATTTTTATGACTTCCTGCACCGATTTTCTTGATAAAGAAACCGATACGGAACTGACACTCCCGATGGTGTTTGAAGACAAAACCCGCGTAGAAGGCTGGTTGGCCAATGCATATTCGGCGATTCCCGACCCGTATTGGGGCTACTCCTGCGATTTAGGTTGGGAAATTCTCGGCGACGATCAAAGCCCATCCGAACGTTGGCGGCAGTGGGATTGGAAAGTGATTCCCTACATTTTGGGCGAATGGACGCCTTCGAGCGAGTGGAACGGAAATTATTGGGCTTTGCTGCCTCAACGCATCCGTGAAGCGCATATTTTCATCCAAAATATTCATGCTTTGCCCGACCAGGGCATCAGCACAAAAGAGGCGGAATATATGAAAGCCGAATGTCGCTTCCTGATTGCTTATTACTACTATCTGTTGGCAAATACCTACGGCGCCATTCCTTTCCAACCCGATTACCTTGCTCCAACCGATTTCGGCATTTCCGATTTGATGGTGGGACAAAGTCCTTATTATGAAGTGATTGAATGGGTGGATAAGGAATTGCAAGCTGTCGCCAAAATTCTTCCGGCGAAATATTCCGAAGCCCGGAAATACGGTCGCGCCACGTCGATCATCTGCTTGGCCGTCCGCGCCCGCATGTTGCTTTTCGCTGCAAGTCCGCTCGTAAACGGTAATCCCGATTATGCAGATTTCAAAAATAAGAACGGCGAAAATCTTTTCAGCACAAGCGAAGACCGTAGCCGTTGGATTGATGCCGCGCAAGCCTGTAAAGAATTGATTGATGCCGCGCACGAAGCGGGACACGAATTGTATGTCGAAGAAAACGCCAACGGAACTATCGACCCGTTCATGTCGTATCAAAACCTGTTTTTGAAACGCTTCGACGAGGGTAATACCGAAATTTTGTTTGCTCGTCCGAGTTGCAATTATGGGGAATACGAACGCCATGCCACTCCCAACGGTAGCGGTGGAAATGGCGGTCTGGGCGTAACCCAATCGCTGGTCGATGCGTTCTTTATGCAAAACGGTCTGCCGATTACCGACACCGACCATTCGGGTTATGTGGAAAGCGGTTTTTCAACAGCCGACGAAACCCGTTCCAATACCGTTTGGGACGAAGAAGTGAATGGCGGATTCATCACAAAATCAAGTACTTACAAGATGTATTACAACCGTGAACCGCGTTTTTATATCACAGTCAATTTCAATAATCAATATTTCCCGACCGAAAAACGGCAATTTAACTTCTTCAACGGCACGTCCGACAATCCGCATACGCACGACGCCCCGCAAAACGGTTATCTGCTGCGCAAAAAAGTGTCGCCGAAGTCGAATATAAAGGAAGGCAATCACCAATATCGTCCCGGAATACTCTATCGTTTGGGCGAAGCCTATTTGAATTATGCCGAAGCGCTGAATGAATCCGATCCGGGCAATGCCGATATTTTGCTGTATTTGAATAAGATACGAGAGCGGGCAGGCCTTCGCCAATATACCACCGGAGCAACCGACAACGATTTTATCCACGTCGATTTAAACAATCAGGAAGAAATGAGTAAACTGATTCGCGCCGAACGCCGTGTCGAACTTTGCACCGAAGGCATCCGCTACGACGATCTGCGCCGTTGGCGCGAAGCCGAAACCGTTCTCAACGGCGATTTCGACGGTATGAATTTCAACGGTAAAAACAATAGCGAGTTTTATGTACGCACGATTTATCAGCAACGCGTTTACAAAAAATCATATTATTGGTTCCCGATTCATCAATCAGAAATAGATAAGAATGATAAATTGGTTCAAAATCCATATTGGAAATAATAAAAATTCAATTTTATGAAAAACAAAATTAAATATATGCTACCGGCGATGTTATTCTTGTTTGCCGGTTGTCAGGACGAACCGGAACATTACGTCTTGGAAACACCCGAAGACACCATGCATTTGTCTGTTTCGGCGGAAGAGATTACGCTGAACGCTGATAAAGAAAATGAAGAAGCCGTATCGTTCACATGGAACGAAGCCGCCAATCGAGGTGCAGGCGCCAAATTAACCTATTGGTTTAAAATGGATATTGCCGACAATAATTTTGAAACTTCCATCGCCAAAATGGAAATTCCGGCAGGAGTAAAAACCATCGGCTTCACACACAAGGAGTTGAACGATATGCTAATGGAATGGAACATCGAAGCCGGCCGCACCATCCGCTTACAAACCGAAGTTATTGCCGAAGTTTCAAACACCAACAAATACATGAAACCGGAAATATCCACAACGGAACTAAATGTAACCGGTTATGCGATCGGCCCGAATGTCGGCAATATTTGGCTGACGGGAAGCGCCACGTCGGCCGGTTGGCAAACGCCCTTTAGCCTGAAAATGACGGAATCGGCCACCACCATAGGTATTTTCACTTGGGAAGGAAACCTGACCGTCGGCGAATTGAAATTTCCGTTGAGCGCCACGCAAGGCTATGAATGTGATTACCTGATGCCGAAAAATGTGGACGGCAACAATCTTGCCCCGCTTTCTGCAACAGCAATGAAATACGTTGCCTACCGCACGGAAGATATGCCCGACCACAAATGGCAAGTGCTTGAAGGTCAATCCGGTAAATACATTATCACAGTCGACACAAGGAAGATGACCGTCAAGTTCGACAAACAATCGGCGCCGGTTATTCCCGACGACCTGCCATACAAAAAGATTTGGCTCACAGGCGACGCCACGCCCGCCGGTTGGACTTATCCCTTCTATTTGGAAATGACTTACGATATGTCGGCTGTAAAAGGCGCCTTCGTTTGGGAAGGTCCGCTCACAGCAGGCGAACTCAAATTTCCCTTAGACAATGCGGATAACAACTGGAATCACGATTACCTGATGCCGAAAAACGTGGGCAGCGATAATCTGGCAACGCTCTCGGAAACCAATGTCGAATTTGTCGCCAACGGCGGTCCCGATAAAAAATGGAAAGTTTCGACCATCGAAGCCGGAAATTATAAAATCAGTATGAATGTAATCAGTATGACAATTAAATTTGAAAAACAATGAAAATACAATTATTTATTTTATCCTTGATATTCCTCTGCATCGGTTGCAATGGCGAAGAAGACACCGGCTGGACGCCCGACAATCTGCCCGACGATCCGATAGTGGAGCAGCCCGGCGATTCGTTGGGAATACACATTTACCGCGCTCCCCTGTACTGGAGCGTGTATGAATACGCATGGGTGGCCGAACAGTCGGGCGCGAAAAATATTGATATGTCGGAAATCGAATGGGACAGGGTGATCGATTGGGTTTCGAGCGAACTCTTGCCCTACGGCTATGATATGCTTTGTACCGACGGTTTTATGGCAATGCTTGCCACCGACGAATCGGGTTATATGACACAATACGGCTCAATGGATTTGCGAAAATTAATCGCCAAATGCAAGGCAAAAGGCTTGCGATTAGGTATTTACGATAATCCGTTGTGGATTCATGGCGACGGCAACACCATCATCGAAGGAACAAACGTTCGTTTCAGCGATTTGTATTACAACGAATCAGACCGCGACAACGTAATGTATCCCGACCGCGGCGATGCTTTTCCATGGGCTGTACCGAGCCACAGGGCTTGCAAAGAATTTATCGACGGATTTTTCAAACACTACAAAAATCTGGGCGTGGAATATATCCGAATGGATTTTCTCTGCCTCTTTGAAAATGCCGAAGGTGCAGGCGGAATGTCGGGACGCGGTTACGGGCGCAAAGAGTACGAACTTGCCCTGAAATATATTTGCGAATCGGCTCAAAAATACGGTATTTTCACCTCGCTGGTAATGCCCAATCTCTTTAACGACGCCGAACTCGAAAAGAAATACGGCAACATGGTGCGCATCGTGGCCGATACTTTTGAAGGCGGTTGGTGGCATATTTCGGGACGGTGGCGCGGCACGGTGCAAAACGGCTGGCCGACTTGCCACAACCAGTTTGACGGATTTGTCCACTGGTCGCATATTTCAGGACGCGGAAAAGTAATCAAGGACGGCGATTTCCTGCGATTGAATACGCTTGCTTCCGACGATGAACGCGAAGTTTCCGTTTCCCTGCAACTCGTGGCCGGCGGGCCGGTTTCCATTGCCGACCAATACAACACGATAGGCAACCATCTGAAATTCTACACCAACGAAGAAATGCTAGCCTTGAACAAAGACGGATTTGTCGGTAAACCTTTATCGGATAATCTCAACGATACGAAAAGCCAGATTTGGTACGGACAAATGCAAAACGGCGATTGGATTATCGGATTGTTCAACCGCGAAGACAATGCGCAGTACCGTTCCATCAGTTTCCGCGATGATCTGGGTATTGAAGGCGTGATGAAAATTCGCGACCTTTGGAAACACGCCGACGAAGGTGAAGCAGATAATGTTACGGTAAAATTAAATCCGCACAGTTGTAAAATTGTAAAACTGACTAAATAAAACCGGCATCATGAAAAAGAAAAAAATTCTT
>JAISWY010000351.1 GCA_031270925.1 Candidatus Symbiothrix sp. | reverse complement strand
AATCGGGCATTACGATTCATTATGTGAATGAAAATTATGATGAAGGCTCTGTGATTTTCCAAGCTCGTTGCGCCGTTTTATCTTCCGATTCGGCAGAAGATGTGGCGGCGAAAGTGCATGAATTGGAACATCGGTGGTTTCCGGAGATTATCGAACGGACGGTAGGTATCATTTTATAAACTTTATCCGAAGGGCGAACTTTTAAGGGTGTAGGCATCGAAAAACGTTCTCCCTTTTTTGTTGTTCCAACCGGATTCAAATCTACTCTAATTTCTTTTGCTTCAAATGTTTGTGCGCCGGTAGTGGGGCCGGTAATCAACACGTTTTCGCCCACGGAAAGCGATTGCGATTCGACCAAAATTTCGGACACGCCCAGTTTGGAGAAATATTTCAGGACTTTCCCAACATAAATCTTGGTCTCTGTTGCCTTGTTGCCGTATTTGTTGTTCCATTCGCCGAGGCGTTGTCCGAGGTAATAGCCGTTCCAAAAGCCGCGGTTGAAGACTTTCGATAAACGGCTGTCCCAATCGGCGATTTTTTCGTCCGAAAATGTGTTTTCGCGATAGGCTTCGACGGCTTCCCGGTAACATTCGGTTGTCGTTTTCACGTATTCCGCTCCGCGTGCGCGCCCTTCGATTTTCAAGACCCGAACGCCTGCATCCAGCATTTTATTCAAAAAATGTATCGTTTTCAGGTCTTTGGGCGACATAATGTATTGATTTTCAATATCCAACTCAATATTCGACTCGCGGTCTTTGACGGTATAGGCGCGACGGCAAATTTGATGGCAGGCTCCGCGGTTGGCCGATGCGTTTTGCTCGTGCAAACTCAAATAACACTTGCCCGAAACGGCCATGCAAAGCGCTCCGTGACAGAACATTTCGATACGGATTAAATTGCCCGACGGCCCTTTTATTTTCTGTTCGATGATTTGATGATGAATTTCGGCTACTTGTTCCAAATTCAATTCCCGCGCCAAAACGACTACATCGGCGAATTGCGCGTAAAATTTCAAGGCTTCAATATTCGTAATATTCAGTTGTGTCGAGAGATGCACTTCCACGCCGATGCTGCCGGCAAACGACATGGCGGCCACATCGGACGCGATAATCGCCGACACGCCCGCTTGTTTGGCTGCTTCGATGATTTTGCGCATCAGTTGCAAATCATTATCATAAACTATCGTATTGACTGTGAGATAGGATTGTATGCGGTGGCGATGGCAGATTCCGGCGATGCGTTTCAGATCGTCGATGGTAAAATTATTGGCCGAATGGGAGCGCATGTTCAGGCCTTCGATGCCGAAATACACCGAATCGGCGCCGGCGCGGATGGCGGCTGATAGGGATTCGTAGCTGCCGACGGGGGACATTATTTCGTATGGCTTGCTGTTTTTCACATTAAGCGTGGTTTGTTATAATATCCAAGATGGGAATCGTATTCATTGATAAAAACAATTTTTGTTTATTTGAAGCGATAAAAAGGGTTGCATGAAGTTTTTGAGCGACTTCCAATTCCTGTTTTCTTGCTTTTTCTTGTTTTTCTTTGGTGTTAAATTCTGTAGGTTTTTTGTATTCAATTTTCCCGTAATCTATGCTACGAATCATACTGTGTTCTTTCAACGTTTTGACAGTTGTAGAACCAATATTATAAAAATTTCCTTTCCCGATTTTTTCGGGATTGGCGATTAAATCTCGTTGTAAAAGCTCTTCGCTCATTGTTCAAATTAAACATTCGCTCGCAAAGATAAAAATTTTTCAACGAAAAATCGTATTTTTGCAGCCATTTTAATAATATGCAAATCGGCAACCTCATATTCGACAAACACCCCATCTTCCTCGCTCCAATGGAAGATGTTACCGACATTTCCTTCCGCCTCTTGTGCAAGGAGTTCGGCGCCGACATGGTTTATACCGAATTTATTTCCGCCGACGCTTTGATTCGCTACGTAAACAAAACGCAAGCCAAATTGGAAGTTTCGGACGAGGAACGACCGGTAGCCATGCAAATTTACGGCCGCGAAACAGATCCGATGGTCGAAGCGGCGAAAATCTGCGAAGCGACAAGACCGGATATTCTGGACATCAATTTTGGCTGTCCCGTGAAAAAAGTAGCCGGAAAAGGCGCAGGCGCAGGCATGTTGCGAACGCCCGATAAAATGGTAGAAATTACCGCCGCGGTTGTGAAAGCTGTGAATATTCCGGTAACAGTCAAAACGCGCTTGGGTTGGGACAACGACCACCGAATCATCGTCGATTTGGCTGAGCGCTTGCAGGATTGCGGCATTGCGGCGCTCACGATTCACGGTCGCACACGTGCGCAGATGTACACCGGCGAGGCCAATTGGACGTTAATCGGCGCAGTGAAAAACAATCCGCGAATGACGATTCCCATCATCGGCAACGGCGACATTACTTCCGGCGAGAAATGCCGTGAGGCATTCGACCGTTACGGTGTGGATGCCGTGATGATTGGTCGCGGAAGCATCGGCGCCCCGTGGATTTTCAAGGAAGTAAAGCATTATTTGGAAACGGGCGAGCGGATGACCGGACAACCTTTCGATTTCTATTTGTCGATTTTGAAGAGGCAAGTTCTGCAAAGTGTCGCCCGATTGGACGAACGTCGCGGCATTTTGCATAGTCGCCGACACATCGCGGCCAGTCCGCTCTTCAAAGGCATTCCCGACTTCAAACCGACCAAAATTGCGATGTTGCGTGCCAATACCGTCGCCGAATTATTCGATATAATGGATAAAATTCCACCTGTTTAATAATTTTTTGCATTAAAATTATGTCCCTTAACATAATTTATACAAATAAATTTGGAAGATAACGCAAAAGACCTGTATCTTTGCGGTGTAGTTTTTTCATAATAGTATTAGATTTAAGGTTAACAAAGATTGAATTAGGGGATTCGCGAGAATGCCCTTTTTTTATTTTTGGTTAATGCTCCTCTTCCGGATAGAAAATTTTTTTGGGTTTGCAACTGAGCCGGGATATCCTCGACATTTTCTTTAAATATCCCCAAAAACACTAACTTTGCGACAGTTTTTTATTTAAATATACAAATGAAAAAATTATTCTTATATCTGATTTTAATCAGTTTATGTTTATGTCCATGTCAAGGAAAGAATATCGACATATACGATGTTCGTTGTGATAACCTGACAAATCCGTTGGGTATAGCTACAGGTGCGCCGCGTTTCAGTTGGAAAGTACGTTCGTCTATTGATGGCGACCGTCAAACGGCATATCGAATTATTGCGGCAAGCAGTCTTTCGCTTTTGAAGGAAGGCAAAGCCGATTTGTGGGATTCGGAGAAAACCGGCTCAACGGCATCGGTGTTAGTCCCGTATTCGGGCAATAAATTGTCGTCGGGAGCCTTCGTCTATTGGAAAGTGCAGGTTTGGAATAAAGACGGGAAAGCCTCGTCGTGGAGCAAACCTGCTCATTTCAGCGTCGGGCTGTTGAATCCCGACGACTGGAGCGGCAAATATATCGGACTGTCGAAGGACGACGGAGATAAACAATCTCCGCTGTTGCGAAAACATTTCGATTTGACTGAGGTCGCGGGGGCATTTTTGTTACACGTCAATTCGCTGGGCTATCACGAAATTTACGTGAATGGCAAAAAAGTCGGCGATGAAGTACTTGTTCCGGCGGTTTCGCAGTTCGACAAACGCTCGCTTGCTGTAACTTACAACGTGTCGGAATATCTCCGCAAAGGGCGTAACGATTTGGTTGTCTGGCTCGGAAAAGGCTGGTATCATGCCGGATTACCCGGCGTTGTTCACGAGGGTCCCGCGGTGAGAGCGCAACTCGAACAGGTGTTGGATAAAAAACGTAACACCTTGCTTGCGACCAACGAATTTTGGCAGGTGCGTGAAAGCGGATATTCCGATTTGGGGACATGGAAACCATGGAATTTCGCCGGCGAAAAAATCGACGCTTCCATCCTTCCGGCTGCGCTTTCGTCTGCCGAACTGGATAAACTGACGTGGAAAAATGCCGCCATAATCGACGTCCCGGAACACAAAGCAACGCCGCAAATGACCGAAAGTAACCGGATTATGGAAACCGTTAAGCCGATAAACCTCAGCCGTACGGACGAGGGCGTATGGTTGGCGGATATGGGTAAAGCATTGACCGGATGGGTCGAAGTGAAATTCCCGAAACTGCAGGCAGGACAGGAAATTGTTCTGGAATACTGCGACCATCTCGACAAAGGAAAATTTTTTGACCAGAAACAGAAAGACGTCTATATCGCTTCCGGTAAAACGAATGAAATATTTCGCAACAAGTTTAATTATCACAGTTTTCGTTATCTGAAAATAAGCGGACTACAGCAAATCGAAGCAGAAAACATCTCCGGCATGTTGATTCACACCGCTTACCGGACGTCCTCGTCGTTTGCATGTTCCGACGAAGATATGAACGCCGTTCACAATCTGGTGCAACATGC
>JAISWY010000317.1 GCA_031270925.1 Candidatus Symbiothrix sp. | reverse complement strand
TTTTCTTGCTTACTGCCGTCGAATCAATCCGAGTTGCAAACCCCTGTGTTAAGTAGAAGCGACAGACCGCAGGTCTGAATGTTAATAACCCCCAATGAAGCGAAGCGATTGGGGGATAGCGAAATAAACACTCTCCCCTCAACCCCGAAGTGGGTTGAATATATCTATTAACAAGTAGAAGGATATTCCAAATCACCTGCTAAACACAGGGTTTTGCCGGTGACTCTATTCAACCCTGCGGGTTGAGGAGGTCGATGTATTTCTCGCACCCCCCAATCGCTTCGCTTCATTGGGGGTTATTCTTATTCAGACCTGCGGTCTGTCGCTTCTGCTAAACACAGGGGTTTGCAGGTGACTCAGGAGACCCCCCAAAAAAAACGGCCGAAATGATCAGCCGTTTTTTCGTTTCCGTATTTCCGTTGAGCCGGAAATTTACTTTTTACCACAAGATTTGTGTTCTTTTTTAGCCTCGTTGTCTTTGCTGCAAGAAGATTTTTGCTCTTTTTTGCATTCTTCTTTCTTGGCCTCTTTCTTTTCGGAACATTCTTCTTTCTTTTGTTTACAACATTCCTTTTTCGGTTGCTCTTGCGTGTCTTTTTTCACATCTTGTGCGCCTACCGACAACGATAAAGCCGCAACCATCATCAGGGATAATACGATCCTTTTCATACTTGTTATCATTAAATTAAATTAAAAATCGCTGCAAAGATAAGATATTTCCAAATAATTCGTACATTTGTTTCCGTTAATATAATATAAAAACGAATGATCATGAAAGACAACTATTGCGTGATTATGGGTGGAGGCATCGGAAGCCGTTTCTGGCCGTTCAGCCGCGAAAACCGACCCAAACAATTTTTGGATTTTTTCGGAACCGGACGTTCCCTGTTACAACAAACATTCGACCGCTTCAAGCGCATTGTTCCCGTTGAAAATATTTTTATCGCGACCAATGAAATCTATGCAGGCTTGGTCAAGCAACAATTACCCGAGTTGACCGACGATCAAATTTTGTTGGAACCGACCCGGCGTAATACGGCGCCCTGCATCGCTTACGCTTCGTATCACATCCGAGCGCTCAATCCGAATGCGAATATTGTTGTTACGCCGGCCGACCATTTGATTCTCGAAGAACATAATTTTTTGCGGAACATTCAAACAGGTTTGGATTTTGTGAAGAACAATCCGGCGCTCATCACTTTGGGCGTGAAACCGAATCGTCCCGAAACGGGTTACGGTTACATTCAAACGAAAACCAATGGTACCGATAATATTTTAAAGGTAAAAGCGTTTACCGAAAAACCCAATTTCGAATTGGCGAAAGTCTTTTTCGAATCGGGCGATTTCTTTTGGAATTCCGGTATTTTTATTTGGAATGTACAAACCATCCTGCAAGCGTTCGCCAATCATTTGCCGGATATTTACACCCGTTTTTCCAAAGGCGAAAGCAAATACGGCACATCCGAAGAAAAGTCGTTTATTCAGGAAGAATATCCGATGTGCCAAAACATCTCAATCGACTACGGCGTGATGGAAAAAGCCGACAATGTGTATATGCTCACGGCCGAGTTCGGCTGGTCGGATTTGGGAACGTGGGGATCGCTTTACGATTTGGCTCAAAAGGATGAAAATGAGAATGCTACATTGAAATGCAAGAGCCATTTTATCGAAAGCAGCAATAATTTGATTACTTTGACGGATGGCAAGTTGGCAGTCGTGCAAGGTTTGGACGATTTTATTGTGGTGGAATCGGATAATGTGTTGTTGATTTGTAAGAAATCGGAAGAGCAGCGTATCAAGCAGTTTGTGGCAGATGTGAATTTGAAATACGGAGAGGTTTATTTGTAAATCGTAAATTAGATAAATGGAAACAGCCGGAGAATCTCAAAAATTCTCCGGCTGTTTTTTTTTGATTTTTTTACCTAAATATTTTAATCTGTTTTTCTCAAAAAAACAACCATCCATCCCGACTGCAACAAAACGCTATTCAATTTGCGACAATTCCGCAAACGATGCTGCATAGTTGAAATCAATCCGTTGTCGAATGCAAGCCTTCCCTTTTGCCTTGAATTAATTTTGTATCGTGAAATTCTTCCGAGTTTCACATAAACTTATTAGTTCTATATATTATGAAGTCAAAAACAAAAGTAAAATCTTTCGCGGTGTGGATGGTATTACTCCTTCTCTCGGTCAGTCCGATCTACGCCCAACAATCCCACGCGATTTCGGGAACGGTTTCCTCGAAAGGCGAAACGCTTATCGGCGCGAGTGTAGTTGAAAAAGGAACCTCCAAAGGCACCGTTACCGATGTGGATGGGAAATTCAACCTGCAAGTCGGCGCCAATGCACAATTGGTTGTTTCCTACATCGGTTATAAGACAAAAACCGTGAGCGTGGGCAAACAAAGCATTTTGAACATCGAAATAGAGGAAGATGTCAACATGCTCGAAGAAGTTGTCGCCATCGGTTACGGCGTGCAACAGAAAAAATTGATAACCGGCGCCACCGTACAGGTGAAGGGCGACGACATCAGCAAACTGAACACCGTGAGTGCCATGAGCGCCTTGCAAAGTCAGGCTCCCGGTGTGACCATCGTGAAAACAAGCGGTAAGCCGGGCGATCATTTCAAAATCAACATCCGCGGTTTGGGTACCGTATCCAATTCCAATCCCTTGTATATTGTGGACGGGGCGCCTGCCGGAACCAGCGATGATGTAATCAACAACCTGAATCCTGCCGACATCGAATCAATTGATGTGCTGAAAGACGCCGCTTCATCGGCCATCTACGGTTCGCGTGCGGCCAACGGCGTTATCCTGATTACCACCAAGCAAGGGAAAAAAGGCAAAGCGGCCATTCAATACGACGGCTACTACGGATGGCAAAATGTATCGAAAGTAGTGAATCCGCTCAACGCCAAGCAATACATGGATATATACAATGAAAGCGTCGGCGTATATCCTGCCGACCGCGAAAATCCCGATTATGCCACCGATCCCGTTTACAGGAAATTTTTGGACAAAATGCGCCCGGAAGATAAACAGGCTTTTATCGATGGAACTTGGAACGGCACTAACTGGCTACAGGAAATGATACTTCCCGATGCGCCGATTACCAATCATACTCTGAACATCACGGGCGGTTCGGATGCATCGATCTATTCAATCGGTTTCGGATACACGGCGCAATCGCCCATTATCGGAGTGAAAAACGGAGAAATAGATCCGTCATACACCCGTTATACAACCCGTATCAATACCGAACACAATTTGATAAAAGCGCGCAATTTCGATATTCTGAAATTCGGACAAACCCTGCAAATGGTCTTCAAAGACAGTCGGTCGATTACGATGGCTACCCAACATTCCGATTGGAACGATATTCACAGTGCGATCGTGGCCGATCCCTTGTCGCTGGTTTATAATTCCGATGGCACCTTTGCCAATTCCTCTTGGGATAGCACCGAAGACAATCCCATCGGACGGATGTATTACAATTCGTTTTCGACAGGGAAAAGTTATGCAGCGCGCGGCAATTTCTATTTTGTCATCCAGCCGATTAAAGGATTGAAATACCGTCCTTCGTTCGGCATCAATTTTTCAGGATGGAACAGCCGCTCGTTTACGCCCGCGTATGAATTACAGTACACAAAGCACAATTACACGGCTGTACAACAAGCCTCCGACTTGGGATTGGATTGGAACTTCGACCATACATTGACCTACGATTTCCAACTGAACCGCTTACACAATATCAGCGCGATGCTCGGCCAATCGTTCGAACGGGCGGGCTTGGGCGAACACGTGGGCGTTACCACCGTGGGCTACGAATGGTGGGACGATTATAAACATGCTTATATAACCAACGCCATCAAAAACGGCACCGATTCGCGGATTTCGCTCGAAGGCTCGCCTTGGAGCTGGCGCGGACAATCGGCTTCGTTCTTCGGACGTGTCAATTACGATTACAACCAAACCTACATGGCTACTTTCGTATTGCGTTACGACGGATCGTCGAATTTTGCCAAAGGCCACCGTTGGGGCGCCTTTCCCTCCGTTTCGGCAGGATGGAACATGACCAACGAACCGTTTATGAAATCGACCACCGCTTGGCTCGATTACTTGAAGCTACGAGGAGGCTGGGGACAAAACGGGAATAGCGCTGTGAGCGGTCGCCCTTACAGCGCCAATATTACCCGCACCACCGGAAGCGCCGGATATGTTTTTGGAGACGATAAAGCCGTAACAACCATCGGCGCCTATGTCGCCAATGTGCCGAATGAAACGGTTAGCTGGGAAACATCGGAACAAATCAATGTCGGTTTCGACTCTTGGCTGTTGAACAACCGTTTGGGCCTTAATTTCGATTATTATATCAAATCGACCATCGACTGGCTGGTGCGTCCGCCGGTTGTGGCGACCGACGGTACCGGAGCTCCTTTGATCAATGGAGGCTTGGTGCGCAATTCGGGCCTTGAAATGATGCTGACCTGGCAAAGCAAAATTCAAAACGATTTCAGTTATAATGTGAGCGCCAATTTTGCCTACAACAAAAACGAAGTCATCGATATTCCCAACGAACAGGGACAGATAGTGGGAAGTTCCAGCGCATTCGGCGGTAATTCCGAAGCCTTTTATTACGCTCGCGAAGGCTATCCAATCGGTGTTTTCTGGGGTTATAAAACCGATGGAATCATCCAAACACCCGAAGAAGCCGCCGAATACGACGCCAAATATAAAGTGATGAGCGGAGACGCGGTCGTGTCGTCGCAGCCCGGCGATGTGAAATATGTGGATGTAACACCCGACGGAATCATCGATAGCAAAGACCGTAGCTTTATCGGCGACCCCAATCCCGACTTATCTTTTGGTTTAACTTTGAATCTGGCTTGGAAAGGCATCGACTTCACCGTGAATTGTAACGGCGTGGCCGGCAACCAAATAGCTCGGAACTATCGCTCGTGGCTTACCCAAGCTTACGACAACTATTCCGACGATATTTTAGGACGATGGACGGAAAACAATCATTCCAACACGATTCCACGCATCGGCCCGGGTTCGGTGGAACGGAATTGGGGAAAAATCTCCGACATCTTCATCGAAAACGGCGATTATTTCCGCATCAATAACATAAGTCTGGGTTACGATTTTAACCGCTTGTTCCGGAAATCCCCGATTTCGCAATTGAGGTTATACGCCCAAGTGCAAAATCTACTCACACTGACGTCTTATTCGGGTATGGATCCCGAAATCGGCGCCGACGGTGGCAGCAGTTCCACCTCTTGGGCAAAAGGAGTCGATATAGGATTTTATCCCGCTTCACGCACCTTCCTCGTGGGTTTATCAATTAAATATTAAAGATTAAATAAAAAAAATAAAATAGAAACATGAAAAAGATATTATTCATCCTGCTCGGATCGATTATGCTGGTTTCGTGCGATGATTTCCTCAATACGGAGAGCCTGACGCAAAAAGATTCCACCAATTTTCCTTCAAATCCGGAGGAAGCCAATCAATTGCTAACCAATTGTTATACTCCCATTTCGGGTATTTATCCGCTGCAATTGTCGTTCTATATGAGTGAAATCATGTCGGATAACTGCTTGGGCGGCGGCAATGCGAAAGATACCGACTGTAAAGACCTGAATACGTTTTCGTCGAGCGGTAAAGTCAATCGTTTCAGCGAACTCTGGTCGTTGCTCTAT
>JAISWY010000287.1 GCA_031270925.1 Candidatus Symbiothrix sp. | reverse complement strand
CGTTCCGACGTAACTTCCCGCAGGGTAATCGCCGTGGGGCGTCTGGATTATCAAAAAGGTTTCGATCGATTGATAGATGCTTGGCGGATTGTCGTTTCCCAAGAGCAAACCAAAGGCTGGCATCTGGATATTTTCGGGCAAGGGCACTGGCAAGATAAGTTGCAAGGAATGATCGATGAATATGGAATTGCAACATCTGCCACGATTAACAAACCAACCACTGATATTTGGGGCGAATACGCTGCAAGTTCCATTTTGGTTATGAGTTCTCATTACGAGGGATTTCCTATGGTTATGATAGAAGCTATGTCGTGTGGGGTACCCGTTGTCTCGTTCGATTTTCCGGCTGGCGCCAAAGATATTATCGAGAATGGAAAGAACGGGATACTCGTCAAAAACGACGACGTGGAAGGTTTGGCAGATGCGATGATTTTGTTGATGCAGAACGATGGATTAAGGAAAGAATTATCAGACAACGCAATAAAAGTTACGGATACGTATTCGGAAAATGTGATAATGGAAAAATGGGTTAATCTATTTAATTCGTTGGCGACAGAATGAAAAAATTATTGCAGATAAACCCCGTCCTGCGCGTTTCTACATCTACCGGACGTATTATGGAAGAAATCGGCGATTTGGCAATTCGTAACGGTTGGGAAAGTTATATTGCTTACAGCAAAGGGCGGGACGGCATTCAAAAATCCAAGTCGAATATAATCCCTATCGGCAATAAACGGAGTGTCGCTTGGCAGGGCTTGATGACGCGGCTCTTCGACAGGCACGGACTTTCTTCTGATAAAGCCACGCTGCGCTTTGTGGAAACAATCAAACGCCTCAATCCCGATGTCATTCATATTCATAACATTCACGGATATTTTCTAAACTACAACATCCTTTTCGACTATTTGTCCAAAAGCAATATCCACGCCATTTGGACGATTCACGATTGTTGGGCATATACGGGGCATTGTTATCATTATTCCTATGCCAAATGCGATAAATGGAAAACCATCTGCAATCACTGTCCCCAAAAAACAAAATTTCCCGCAAGTTATTTGTTCGACAGGGCAAAAAAGAATTATATAGACAAAAAGAAGGCTTTCACTTCTCTTGATATTTCTCAAATGACAATCGTTCCGGTTTCTCATTGGATGGAAAACGAGATGCGGGAATCGTTTTTCAATAAATATAGATTCCGTGTCATTCATAATGGCATCGACACCAATGTGTTCGACATCAATGAATCGGACGGAATAAAAGAGAAATATGGGATAAACCGACCGTACATCATCTTGGGAATTGCCGGAATTTGGAGTGATGAGAAAGGCTTGGGCGATTTTATGCAGTTGGCAGACAAAATTGACGACAATCAATTGATTGTGCTTGTCGGGGTTAATGAGAAACAAAAAGCCTCGCTTCCCCGCAACATTTTAGGCATTTCCCGGACGAACAACGTTCAAGAATTGTCTCAATTGTATTCGGCGGCGGACGTTTTTGTCAATCTCACGTGGCAGGATAACTATCCGACAGTCAATTTGGAAGCCATTGCCTGCGGTACCCCCGTCATCACGTATCGCACCGGCGGAAGCGTCGAATCGGTTACCGAAGACACCGGGCTTGTTGTTGAGCAAGGGGATATTTCGGGTTTGATTCAGGCGATACGACTGATAGAATCGCGTGGTAAATCATATTACAAGGATCGATGCCGAAGTTTTGCCCTGAAAAATTTCAGGAAAGAAGATCGGTATGCCGATTATATCGCAATGTATGAAGATCTGACGAAGCAGAAACAAAACCCTGATAACAATGAAAATACTTCAAATCGGGAAATTTTACCCGGTACGCGGCGGCGTTGAGAAAGTGATGTACGACATTATGTTGGGATTGTCCCGACAAAAAGTCCATTGCGATATGCTCTGCGCCACGATCGAAGATCAAAAGCCGGGCATCGTACAGATAAATCCTTATGGGCGTTTGGTTTGCGTGAAAACCTTGCGCAAGGTAGCTGCCACGACCATTGCCCCGGCGATGATTTCCACACTTCGCAAAATAAAGAACGATTACGATATTATCCACATTCATCATCCCGATCCGATGGCTTGCCTCGCGCTGTTTCTGTCGGGCTACAAAGGGAAAGTAGTGCTGCATTGGCATAGCGACATCCTCAAACAGAAAACATTTTTGAAATTGTATTCCCCTTTGCAAAAATGGCTGATAAAACGTGCCGACGCAATTACCGGGACGACACCCGTTTACGTGAAAGAATCGACTTTTTTGGCTGCCGTGCAGGAAAAAGTCGATTTCATCCCCATAGGCATCAACCCGATTGTGGCGACAGTGGACGGGGCGAAGGAAATAAGGCGGCGATACGACGGACGAAAAATTATTTTTTCGCTTGGGAGGTTGGTGGAATACAAAGGATACGAGTACCTTGTCAAGGCGGCTCGATATTTGTCCGACGATTTTGTGGTTGTGATTGGTGGCACGGGGCCCTTGCGAAATGAATTGCTTCAACTGATTGAAACATTGGGTGTCGAGAATCGGGTTGAACTGATTGGCTTTGTCCGCGATGAAGACGTCCCCTCTTATTTTGCCGCTTGCGACGTGTTTTGCCTCAGCTCGATATGGAAAACCGAAGCCTTCGCTATCGTTCAAATAGAGGCAATGTCCTGCGGTAAACCGGTGGTGTCCACTCGCATAGCGGGAAGCGGGGTGGGCTGGGTAAACGCCAACAAGGTATCGGGCTTGACGGTTGAGCCGGAGGACGAAAAAGCCTTGGCAGATGCCATCATTGCCATCTTGTCGAACGAAACCTACTACAAAAAATTGTCGGAAGGGGCGAAACACCGTTACGAAGAGATGTTTACCGAACAGAATATGGTGGATAAATGCCTGTCGCTGTACAAGCGTTTGTTGGCTTGAATTTTTTCTTTCGCAGCCATCAAAAACCACATATATTCAATGTAAAACCAATGCCCTTAACCCACATTGCAGCGTATCGACGAGTATTTCATAAAGGTGTGTAAGGCGTATTTGGCTTTCTTGATATTTTGTTGATTATTTTCAAAAGTAACAAAATCGAATCAAATAACAACAATAAAATTTTGTCTAATTTTGGGTTTTTGATTTTATGCCAAATGCCCTATCCAATTCATAGCCGTAATGAGTAGTCCATTTGTCATAATAGATAACACTCGAATTTTTAGTTTGCTCTTTTTTTTGCCAAATAAAATGCGTAGTCATACATTTGATTTCCAAGTTCGTTTGCAATTATAATTACATTCATATCAAAGATTAAATTTTCAATTGAGTAATCGGTTGTATATTTCTGCGTATTTTCTCGCGGCGTCATCCCATGAAAACTTTTTTGCCCAAGAAATGATATTATCTCTGTCTGCTTTTTCTTCCAAAATTTGGGGCAAACACGATTTCGAAAAGTCAATAAGGTATTCAGGATCATCGGAATCCAAATAATATGCGTATTTTCCTCCAATTTCAGGCAAAACAGTATGACGAGAAAGTAATGTTTTTTTCCCAAGCCTCATTGCTTCAATAATCGGTAGCCCGAATCCTTCGGTTGTGGATGGAAAGCAAAATAATTCGCAATCCCTCATGTATTTGAACTTATCTTCCTCCGAAACTGTGCCAGTAAAAATAACCCTTTCCGAAACGCCTAATTCTATCGCTTTGTCTAAAATGTATTTTTTGTAAGACAAATCTCTTTCATACCCACTGATTATGAGAAATAAATCATTGTTACATAATAGATAAGGCAAAATATGGAAATTTTTATGACGTGTCATAACTCCGATTGTGTAAATAAATCTCTTTTCAAAAATTCTATCGTGGCTCAGGGAATTGATTAAATCTTCATTCAAATTACATCCGTTGTAAATAACGCTCAGCGTTTTTCCTCCTATTTTGCATTTTTTCAAGACATCATTTTTTACGTAATTTGAAATAACCACAATCTCATCTGCCCTGTCAATTCTTTTTTGTAATTCTTCGAAGCTCTGTCCACTTTCCGGCTCATATGTAAAGTTTAAGTCATGAATTGTCAATAGTGTTTTTGTTTTACTATCAAAAGGCATCATGTCGGAAAAATGATATATTAGATGCCATATTTTCGGTTTCCAAAAATGTCTGACTATATATTTATAGAGGGTATATTTGCACTGTATAAAAGGTTTTGGCGCGTTAAAACAATTATTGTTGTTTCTTTTCAAATAAAGAAAATCATATTTCTTTTTGTATATTTTTGAAAAAGAAACCCCCAATTGCAAAGCGTAATGATAGACTCCGGTGTAAGGGTTGCCAATTAATGATCCTTCTATTAAAATTTTATTACTCATAGATTTTTTGGAGTTGGTAAAAATGTAGAGATTTTATAATTTAAAAACTCTGATTATCAATCAAAATTTATCTATATATCTATAAAAACTTACCAATTCTGTTTATATATTCCGATTAGTTTATTTGTTTTTCAAAATTTAAAGCAATGTCATCCAAGTCTGAATTGCATGGGAAATCAAGACCTTCTATTGGATATTTTAGAGAGGATTTAGGGGGGGGGATTTGTCCGGGAACCAATGATTTATTAATAAATGTAATTTCCAGTACTTTTGGAAAATTTGTATTATGAATAAAGTCATCGTAGTTATTTGCATGCACATGGGCAATATAAAATTCACAGGAAAGCCTGTCGATAATTTCTTGAAATTTTCTTTCGGCAATATCAATATCATGAAATTCAACGACCAAGCCATTAACTTTGTTGAAAAATGGGGTCAATTGAGGAAGTGTACGATATTCCCAAGATTCGACATCCATCTTAATAAAAACAGAAAAATCGGGTATGTTTTTCAGGTAATCAGTAAAAATTGTATCTAAACGTATATATCTTTCATCGTTCTTTTCCCCTACAAATTTTGGGATAAAAAAACGGTCTTGGTTTTTATCAAAAAAACGTTCGAAATCTTTGGCTAATTTTTGTGTAGCTTTCCAAACTTTATAATATATCCTAACCCTGGAAATTCTACCCATAAACACATTGTAAAACATAAATTTAAGATAATTTTGACTGTCAAAAAGAAATGCAAGGCGAAATCCTCTTTTGGACACGGAATGATCAAACGCATATAATTTTGCGTTTTTCTTTGTCAAAAAATCTGCTTCAAAAGACCAATCGTCATTGATCCCAAAACTCAATAATGTTTCTGTATTTTCAACTTGTCGTTTGGAAAGGACATACCCGCCGTCAGCATCCCTGCCTACACGAATCAAATCATTTATGGTTACCGGATGAAAATTTTTTAATTCAAGCATATTACTGTACATTATATAGGACTTCTAAAAATTCCATTTTGATTTTTGACAAAGCCGAATTCCGTTTAAATTTTGCCCGAAATCGTTACAAAGGTAAATGGAAAATCGGTAAAAACAATTTTTTTATGGTTTTTTGCGCATTTCCCCTGAAATTTATGCCGACACATAAGTATTGTCGGAATAAAAAACACTATTTTTGTTTCGTTTTTTCTACTTATGGAACTTACCTTACGCACTTTTTATCGAAAAAAACCAATTATGCTACCCTCGGTGTTGATAACTTTTTCAACTCATGATAGGCAGCTTGTTGGGCGGCCAAATAGATTTGGGATTTCATAGCAAAATGATTTTTTTCTGTTCGTTGTCTGAGCCACTCCAATTTCAGGTATGCCACAATAGAGAATACAAAGTGCTTCGTTTGTGTCTTTATGGTTTTGGCCGGAGATTTGGCAAAGCCCGTGTTGCTCTTCAAGTCCATTATAAAATCCTCCCCCAACTCCCCTTTGCAACATTGCATATTTTCTATCGAAGAAAACCAACTGCCTGCCAATCCGTGATGTTTTCGTTTTGGAAAAGCGGTTTTTCGAAATTCAAAATCATTGAAAATTTGAACGTTGAGAACGACAAGTTTATCGGGTTAAACTGCAGGCATAAGCTACGCGATGTTCTGAGGACAAAAACAGTTTTCAAAACAGCAGTTCAGAAAATAAAGGGCAAACTTTTTTGGGAATTGCTAAATAAATAAGGGAAATAATAAAAAGTTGTTTGAGGAAAACGATTTTTTTAAAAACCCAAAATTTGTGCTTCATTAAAAAAATGCCTATCTTTGAGCCGCTTTTACAACAGATTATGTGAAGATAAAAAGTTGCAAGAGACGTATTTTAGAGCCATTTTATAGAGTATAAAGACAAAATATGAAGATAAAAAGTGGATTGATTTTGCGCAAGGTGGGTGATGATTACATCATCGTAGAACCCATGCAGGGCGTAACCGACATGACGAAAGTATTCACGTTGAACGAGTCGGCGGCATGGCTTTGGGAAAAAATTGAAAACATGGACTTCTCCGAAGAGTCAGCCGCGGGCTTACTCACGGAACGGTACGAGGTGGAGCGGGAACGGGCATTGGAAGATGTCCGCCGTTTAATTGATTTCTTGGAATCGCAAAAACTGTTGCTTACCGAGTAAGATGAATTTCGATTCCGTTAAAATCGCTTTTTTCGCGTTGCTCAAGGCGGGATTGTGGAATAATTCCCCAATCCCCCGGAATATTTCATTGACGGAAGACGAATGGGCGCGGCTCTTCTCTTTTTCGAGGGAGCAAACGGTTGAAGGAATCATATACGACAGCATTTTGCGGCTTCCTCCCGAATGTTTCCCCCCGAAAAGTTTGATGCTGAAATGGACGGCGTTGATAACAACGATTGAGGCGCGGAACAAGCAGATGAACGAGCTTATTGAAAAATTGGGCGGTTTTTTTTCGAGGAACAACCTCAATATGTACCTGCTCAAAGGTCAGGGCTTGGCGCAGTGTTACGATCAGCCCCTGCACCGCGTATGCGGCGACATCGACTGGTATTTTTATCCGCGTGAAGCCTTCGGGGAAGCAAACCGTTTGATTGCCGGTAAAGGTTTTAAAGTGAACAAAAGCATTGATTTGGATGTGGATTATGTGTGGAAAGGAATTCCGGTGGAACACCATAGCCGGTTGATGGACATCCATAATCCATTCGTCGCCAAATATTTAAAAGCCTTGGAACGGGATGAAGAGAAAAACAAATTGTGGATGAGTTTTAACAGTCAGCGCGTAGCCTTGCTTTCGCCTTTGCTTACCCATGTAATGGTTAATTCGCACATCCTGAAACATTCGCTCTCGTTTGGCATCGGGCTGAGGCAGCTTTGCGATTCGGCGCGTGTTTGCTATGCGTACCGCGACAGAATAGACGGGGCGGTGCTGGAAAATATTTACCGCCGATTGGGTATCTATCGTTGGATTCAGATGCTCAATCAGTTGCTGGTAAAACACTTGAGTATGTCCGAAGCATACCTGCCCTTCCCGTTAGACAACAGGGACGATGTTGCATGGATGTTGGACGAAATTGTGGAGAGTGGAAATTTTGGCTTTGCCGACCAACGTTTTGGGCGGAACAAACACGATCCGTGGGAGAAACGAAGCCATTCTTTTCGCCATTTGCTGCACCGTTTCCGGCTCTCCTTTCGCTACGTTCCGTCGGAAGCCTGCTGGTTTCCGGTCATACAGTTGTATTCCCGCATTAGAGGACGTTTAGGAAAATGAAACACCGTATAAAATATTCCGAGTTAAGGAACCAGATTATTTGGGCATGGTCGATTACCAAAGGTAACCGGGGTGGGATAATCCTTTGTTTTGTCTTGGAAATGATCAGCCTCGTTTTTTCCTTGGCGTTCATCTATTGGTCTAAACAAGCGGTGGATATTGCCACCGGCAAGATGTCCGGATCGTTGAGAACAACGCTGGTATATATCATAGCCAGTGTTTTTATCAGTGTGGTGTTGGGAATAGCCACGGGACGAATTAGCGAATACGTGAATATGAAAGTTACCATCCGCTTGCAAAATTCTTTAATTTGGACGCAGATGACTACTTTGTGGCATCGGGCTAAACAATGGCATACGGGCGATTTGTTGGTAAGGTTGAATGCCGATTGTGCGGAGACGACACAAATGGTGGTTTCTTCTTTTCCCGCATTTTTGGTTACCTGCATAAAGCTGGCGGCTTCGCTGGGTTTTCTCTGGGCAATGGATTCGATGTTGGCAATGATGATTTTGTGTATTACCCCCCTGCTTCTGTTTTCGAAACTTTACTATAAGAAAATGAGGAGTTTGTCCCAAGTGGTAAAAAAGGCTCAAAGCCATTTCGGGACGGCTTTGCTCGAAAATTTGAAAAACAGGCTGCTCATTATGGGCTTGCAAGCTGTCAAAGTAAGATGGGAAAAGATATTGGCTTCGCAGGATTCGTTATTCCAATTGAAGATGAAACAGTTGACATTTTATACGCTCTCGCAATTCATCATCAAGCTGACTTTCAACGGAGGGTATTTACTGGCGTTTTTATGGGGTATCTATCGCCTGCATAGCGGTGAAATTACGTATGGCACGATGACGGCTTTTCTTCAATTGGTAAGTGGAATACAAACGCCTGTCCTTTCGATGATTGGCTTCGCTTCCGTTGCCATTCGTAGCCAGACGGCGATAGAACGGATGATGGAGATATGCGAGAACGAAACAGAAATTGATGCAAAACCCGTGAAAATAGACCACCCCCTTCGCCTGACGGCGGATAAACTTTGTTTCAGATACGAAGACCTGAACGTGATTGAAGATTTCAGCGCGACGATGGAGGCGGGGAAACCGACGGCGATTGTGGGGACGAGCGGCAAAGGCAAAACCACGCTCATCCGTTTGATGCTGGCGTTGATAAAGCCCGATAAAGGGCGGTTGTCCATTGAGTCGGCGAAGGGGAAATCGGGCGTTTCCGTTTCCACCCGCAATAATTTCGCTTATGTTCCGCAGGGAAATACCTTGTTCAACGGAACTATCCGCGAAAATTTGTTGCTGATAAATTCTTCTGCCGACGACAAACAGTTGGCGGACGCTTTAAATCTGGCTTGTGCGGAATTTGTATTTTCGCTTCCCGACGGTCTGGATACGGAAATAGGGGAATCGGGACAAGGCTTGTCCGAAGGGCAGGCGCAGCGCATAGCCATCACCCGCGCACTTTTGCGAGACTGCGACATTTGGCTTTTCGATGAGATAACGTCGGCGTTGGACTCGCAAACTTCCCGCCGCCTCATCGAAAACCTGATGCTTGCAGGAAAGGATAAAATAATGATATTTGTAACGCACGATTTGCATTTGGCGGATGCTTGTCAGCAGGTTGTTCGTTTAAATTAAATGAGTTGGATGGAGAAAAACGAAAGGCATACCGCGACAAAATCAGTCTGCTATGAAATAGCGGGCTTGGGGGTTTGCATAAATTCCGATGAACCCGTTGATTGGAACTTGCTGCTTCCATCGTGCGCCCCGTTCCAACAGGGCTTTTCCGACAAAGGAAACACGGTATGCGAGATAAACGTGAAATGCGGAAATAATAAGGAAATTCCCGGTTCTGTAAAGTTGCTCGCCGAAATTTCAGACTTGTTTATCTCTGAAATCAGGGTGTTGGAATCGGACGATTATTATATTATAGATCAAATTTATGATAAAAATAGTCATTCTTTTATGTTAAGTGATAAGGATTTTAAAAAATCTGATGTATATTTGTGCACTGAAAGGATAAATGACAGGGATTTGTTGTCTCCGTTTTTGATGATTGCCTTTGCCCAAGCGGTTGTTCTTCATCAAACGGTTCTTTTGCACGCCTCGGTTGTGGAAAAAGACGGTTGGGGATATGCTTTCCTTGGGAAGAGCGGCACGGGGAAGAGTACCCATAGTTCGTTGTGGATTCGCCACATCGAAGGGACGAAGTTGTTGAACGATGATAATCCCGCCCTAAAAATTGGAGAGGACGGAAAAGTATATATTTGCGGAACGCCGTGGAGCGGCAAAACGCCGTGCTATATCAACAAGCAAGTAAGGCTGAAAGCCATCGTCCGGTTGGAACAGGCACCGCAGAATCGTTTTTCGCAAATGAAAGGTGCAAACGCTATGATTTCGTTGCTTCCATCATGTTCATCCATGCGATGGAACAATGAATTGTATTCGGCTCTTTGTGGTATTTTGGAGGAAACGATACAAAAAACAACAATTGGTCGTTTGGAATGCCTGCCCAATAGGGAGGCGGCGCAATTGTGTTACGAGAAAATTCAAGAAATATTAAAATAATTAATGGATTAAAACTATGAGAAAATATTGTTATCTATCGGTAGTATGTACCGCTATGCTGGTAACTTCCTGCTTCGGACCTAAGAGTATCACTTATCTGGAAGATATGAAAGAAGATCGAGCTTATCCCGTCATGGAACAGCAGGAAATTAAGATTCAACAAAATGACAAATTAAGTATTACTGTATCGGCAAAAAATCCAGAGTTGGCAGAGCCCTTCAATGTGGGCACCGGTGGAACTTATCGGGTGGGCGACAATAGTAATATATCAGAATCATCCGCATCGGTAATAAAAGAAAAAGGATATGTGGTAAACGAAAATGGGGACATCAATTTCCCCGTATTGGGTAGGATACACGCCGAAGGGCTGACCAAACTCGAATTGGGCGAATTCATCAGGAAACGTTTGATTGAGGAAGGGCAGCTCAAAGAACCGTTTGTTTCCGTAGAGTTATTGAATTTAAAGATAATGATGATGGGGGAAACCAGCGTGGGCATTCTTTCAGTGGACGAGAGTCGCATAACCTTGCTTGAAGCGCTAACCCGCGCGGGAGGCATAAAAGATAATGGACGTATGGATAAGGTGGGAGTCATCAGGGAAGAAGATGGTGTTCGAAGATTGATGATTACGGATGTGCGTTCGACGGCTGTTTTTGATTCCCCCTGTTTTTACTTGCAGCAAAACGACATTGTTTATGTATATCCCAAAGCCACGGAAGTTTCCAGAAGGTTCCAAAGCAATTGGAGTATGATTTCAATTTTAACCTCAATGTCAACGTTGGTTTTATATGCTCTTTTGCTTAATAAAAATTAAAAGGAATTAGAGATGGCATACTTAGACAATAATACATCTTCCATGCGAAACCCTGAGGAAAGGGTAATTAACGTAGTTGATATCATCAAGTTTCTCATATTCCATTGGAGGTGGTTTATCCTTTCGCTTATAGTGTTTGGGGGGTATTTTTATTATCAATATAGCAAGACGCCATATATATACAAACGTTCCTTGACTATGATGATTAAGACCCCTGCCAATACGCAGTCCGCCACTATGCGGATGAATCGTTACAACAGTTTTATAATGCCAATCAATATTGAAAATGAAATGCTTCAATTTCATTCGAAAGAGTTGATGCGTAAAACGATAGACAGAACCAATGC
>JAISWY010000400.1 GCA_031270925.1 Candidatus Symbiothrix sp. | reverse complement strand
GTGCGCTTGGCTGTTGCGAATGCGATGTTTCAATATCCCGTTTTGCCGCAATCGGTTACGAATATACAAGCTGATATTCGGGCGTTTAACGAAGGTGGAACGGCCGATAAAACCGTTCTTCTCATTCCGCGTTTTCATCTCGAAATGGCCGGCAATCCTTTCGATATGAAATTGCATTTGCGCACGCCGGTCAGCGATCCGAACATCGATTTTTCGGCTGCCGGAAAATTGGATTTGAACCGTATCAAAGACGTTTATCCCTTGGAAGACATGCAGTTAAGCGGTCGATTAGACGCCAATCTCACGCTTTCTACTTTGATGTCGTACATCGAAAAAGAACAATTCGAGAAAGTGCAGGCTAACGGAACGCTGCGTATCAGCGATATGGCCGTGAAAATGGATAGTAGCATGACTGTTCTGATTCAAAATGCCGAACTTGCCTTCTCGCCCCGCTATGTCGATTTAAGTGCTTTTTCGGCTCAAATCGGAAAAAACGATATGGCCGCCAACGGGAAACTGGAAAATTTTATCCCCTACTTCTTGAACGACGGCATTTTGCGCGGCAGTCTTAATGTAAGTTCCAATTATTTGAACCTGAACGATTTAATGTCAAAAGAGGAAACGGAAACCGTTCAAGATACCGCTTCTGCCGGAACAATCGAAATCCCGAAAAATTTGAATTTAACTTTAAACGGACGATTCAAACAAGTGATTTTCGATAAACTGAATATCTCCGACGCCGCAGGACAAATCACGCTGAAGGAGGGTTGTGTGAATATGAAAAACCTGTCGCTCAACGCTTTAAACGGAAATTTAACGGTAAACGGCTCCTACGATACCGGAAAAAATCCGCAGCAACCCGAAGTGAATCTGGATTTGGATATTCGCAACGCCTCGTTCGCCCAAACTTTTGAAACCTTTGTTACGATTCAAAAATTGGCGCCGATTTTCGAAAGCCTGAATGGAAATTATTCAACCAAACTGCAATTCCATTCGGCTTTGGGAAGCGATTTCATGCCCATATTCAATTCATTGACGGCAAATGGTTTACTACAATCAAATAATGTAGAAGTAAGCAATACGACACTTTTAACGGGTTTGGCTTCGGCATTGAAAAACGAATCATTAAAAGAATTGAAAATAAAAGACTTAAAGCTTCCTTTCTCAATTGCCGACGGAAGAGTTTCCACCAAACCGTTTGATGTGAAATTCGGCGGCGGAAACATGAATCTCGCAGGTACAACCGGCTTGGATCAAACCATCGATTACACGGCAAAAATTGATTTGGCCGATCAATTATCCAACAAATATCTGAAAAACGTGAATGTGAAAATCGGCGGAACATTCACTAAACCAACCTTCAACGTGGATATGAAAGACCTTGCCAACCAAGCATTAGATCAATTGGCCGGTTCGATTCTCGGCGGACAAGGCAGCGCAAAAGAGCAAGTTACCGAAAAATTGAACGAGCAAATCGACCAGCAAGCGGCTACTCTTCGCAAACAAGCCAAAGCCGCCGGCGACAAATTGATAGCGGAAGCCGAAACGCAAGCTCAGAAATTGATAGACGAAGCGAACAAAACGTCGAATCCTTTGGCGAAAATCGCGGCTGTAAAAGCGGCCGAAGTCGGCGCAAAAAAATTGAAAGACGAGGCGCAAAAGAAAGCCGAACAGTTGAATTTGGAAGTTGAAAGGCAAATTGAAGCCTTGAAAGCCAAAGCCGGCCAATGAAGTAGAAACCCGGTCGCCGAAGGGCCGAAAGCCCGTAAACCATTCCCGTAAATCATTCCCGCAGGGCAACGTCCTGCGGGAAGTTTTGACACTTTCGAATGTTTATTCAAAAATTTTACATACCTTTGCCTACTCACTAATCAAAAACTATTTGTGATGTCAATTGATGTGATCTATCGCTCGCTGCTAAACACCATCGGAGATACGCTTTTGTCCGACGACAAACGGAAAGTCAAACAATATATCCGCTCGGCGGTGGCGCAAGGCAGCTATCAAACGGATGTTTACGGTTTGGATATTCTCACGCGCAACTTCAATACCGCTCTGATCGTGGCCGACGAAATCGGCTTGAAACGGGCTGCTATCTTGGCCGTCATGCTTTACCAGTTGGTTTTTGAACAATCCAATTCCTTGCAGGAAATCGAAAAGGACTTCGGCGCGGAAACGGCAGGCATCATCCACGGCTTGATTAAAACCCACGAACTGTATGGCAAAAACGCCGCTATCGACAACGAGCATTTTCGCACTTTACTCGTTTCGTTCGCCGAAGATGTGCGCGTAATTTTGATTATGATTGCCGAACGACTCTATCTGATGCGTATGGCCAAATCGCTCTCGTCCGACGAACAGCGATTGCAAATCGCCGCCGAAGCTTCGTATCTCTACGCGCCGCTTTCGCATAAATTGGGTTTGTACAAAATCAAATCGGAACTGGAAGATTTATCGCTCAAATTCCGCGACCGCGAAAAGTTCGATTTCATCAAAAGCAAGCTGAACGAAACCAAACGTTCGCGCGACAAATACATCGCCGGATTTATTGCGCCCATCGAAGCCAAATTGCAGACTTTGAACTTGAATTTCGACATCAAGGGACGAACGAAATCGATCCATTCGATTCACAATAAATTATTGAAGCAGAAAATCGAATTTGAAAAGATTTACGATTTGTTTGCCATCCGCATCATTTTGGATACGCCACCCGAAAAAGGAAAGGCAGAATGTTGGCAAGTCTATTCGGTCGTTACCGATATGTACCAGCCCAATCCGAAGCGGATGAAAGACTGGCTTTCGGTGCCGAAAAGCAATGGCTACGAATCGCTCCACACCACGGTCATGGGGCCGGAAGGTCGCTGGGTGGAAGTGCAAATCCGCACCAAACGGATGGACGAAATCGCCGAAAAAGGCTTGGCCGCCCATTGGAAATACAAAGGACTGAAAGGCGAGAGCGGCTTGGATAACTGGCTCAACAACGTGCGCGAAGTGCTTGAACACAAGGAAGATTCACCGACCGAACTGATCGACGATTTTAAGATGGATTTGTACGACGACGAGATTTTCGTTTTCACGCCCAAAGGCGATTTGTTCAAATTACCGAAAAATGCTACCGTTTTGGATTTCGCGTTTGCCATTCATACGAAAATCGGTTCGAAATGCGTTTCGGCGCGTATCAACGGGAAAAATGTTTCGATTAAACATAAATTACAAACCGGCGATCAAGTCGATATTCAAACCTCGCCCAACCAAACGCCTAAACAAGATTGGCTGAATATGGCCGTTACGAGTAAAGCGCGGGTCAAAATCAAGCAATCGCTGAAAGAGCAAGCTACCAAACAAGTCGAATTTGCGAAGGAACTGCTGCATCGCCGTTTCAAAAACCGCAAAATAGAGGAAGACGAATCGAAACTGATGCGTCTCATCAAAAAAATGGCTTATAAAAACGTTACCGATTTCTATGCCGCTATCGCCCTGAATCATTTAGATGTTAATGCCGTAATCGACAATTATTTAGATCAGGAAAAGCGCGAACAGGAAAACACGGAACATGCCGACCGGAGCGTAGAACATTACAACGCGCCGGAAATCAACAACTTATCCGGCAAGGAAGACGTCTTGGTTATCGACAAAAACCTGACCGGTATCGAATACACCTTGGCCAAATGCTGCAATCCGATTTTCGGCGACGAGATTTTCGGATTTGTATCCACGCAAGGCATCAAAATCCATCGGTTGAACTGTCCGAACGCCAAATCGATGTTCGAGCGCTACGGTTATCGTATCGTGAAATCGTGCTGGGCGGGCAAGTCGGGCGCCAATTATCCCGTTACGCTCAAAGTGGTGGGGCACGACGACATCGGTATTGTTACCAACATCACATCCATTATTTCCAAGGAAAACGGGATGACATTGCGCTCCATCAATGTTGATTCCAAAGACGGGCTTTTCCAAGGTTCGATCACGGTTATGTTGAGCGATACTTCGGCGATGGATGGCTTGATTAAGAAAATCAAGGCGGTAAAAGGGGTTAAATCGGTTAGCCGGTATTGATGTTGGCTACACAATCAAAATCAATAACTTTCCCATCTATGTGTTATTTTTTACCGGTAATGAATCATTCATTACCGCTTAAAAGTGGGTTCAGTTACAAACCCCTGTGTTAAGTAGAAGCGACAGACCGCAGGTCTGAATATAAATAACCCCCAATGAAGCGAAGCGATTGGGGGATTGGGGGATAGCGAAATAACCACTCTCCCCTCAACCCCGAAGAGGGTTGAATATATCTATTAACAAGTAGAAGGATATTCCGGCTCAATGCCATTTTCTTTTTCACGATAAGAACATGTAAATGCGCCATAACCATCTTCCCATCCCCGGAAATCAGTGATTTATTTCGGATATTCAACCCTGCGGGTTGAGGAGGTCGATGTATTTCTCTATCCCCCAATCGCTTCGCTTCATTGGGGGTTATTCATATTCAGACCTGCGGTCTGTCGCCTCTGCTAAACACAGGGTTTT
>JAISWY010000397.1 GCA_031270925.1 Candidatus Symbiothrix sp. | reverse complement strand
TAACGCAGAAATACAATGTTTCGGCTTCGGGCGGAACCGACATTTCCAATTTTTACATTTCGGTAGGCGCAATGGACGAAAGAGGCATGATTATGAATAATGATTATTCGCAATACAATGCCCGAATAAACTACGATGCTAAAATACGCCCAAACATCACGGTTGGAGCGCGTTTTTCGGGCAACTGGTCGGATATGCAATATGCTCAAAACAGTCAGTATCAGAATTCAGTCGATGCAAACCAAATGCGTTATGCCACTGCCGGCATATTGCCTTACGACCCTGAAACGGGTTATTACGGAGGCGCAATGGCTTATGGAGAAAACCTGCAAGTGTTCAATCCCTATTCGATGTACACCAACGACCTTATCCATAAGAGAAGACAGGAAGCCAACGGAAATATATTTCTTGACTGGAACCTCGTTAAGGGATTGAATGCGCGTATCGACTACTCGATTAACTATTATAACGATTTTCGTTATGCCGCGCCGACGCCGACAGACGCATATAATTTTCAGACGGAATCGTTTACTGCAACATCGTATGTTGCAAGCACCGCGGGAGTCGAAAATCAGACTACGACAGGGCATAAAACCCAATTCAGCGCACGCTTGAATTATGATTTCACGATAGCCGAAAATCATAATATAACACTTATGGGCGCGTACAGCCGCGAATATTGGTACAGCCGCTATCAGTTATCTTCCAGTTTAGACCGCATACACCCATCGTTAAGCGAGATAAACGCGACGTTGAAAGATCCTTCGGGACTGAGCGTTGCAGGCTATTCGAGCGAGGAGGGATTGATTTCTTATATAGGACGTATCAACTACGTTGCTTATCAACGCTATTTGTTGGAAATGAATCTGCGGACAGATGGCTCTTCCAAATTCTTGGAAGGACACCGCTACGGCTTTTTCCCCTCCGCTTCGGCAGGATGGATTTTTACCGAAGAATCCTTTGTCAACTCATGGACGGAATCGTGGATGAATCACGGAAAATTCCGTGCATCTTACGGTACGTTAGGAAACAACAGCGGCGTCAACCGTTATGAACAATTGGAAGTGCTTAGCTCTGCTTCGTATATAATCGATGGCGAAATAGTGAAAGGATTGGTTAATAAAAAAATGGTTAACAGCGATTTCACATGGGAAGAAACAAGCGTGCTGAACTTAGGGTTGGATATGACTTTCATTAACAATAAGCTGTCTGCCGAAATCGATTATTACGACCGATTGACTACCGGCATGCACCGTCCTTCCGATATGTCGATTCATTTGACAGGAGCATACAGCGCTCCCCGCAAAAACATTGGAAATCTTCGGAACAGAGGCATCGAGGGCAATTTCACTTGGCGCGACCGCAAAGGAGATTTCAATTACACAATTAATCTGAATGCTTCGTATAATGCTACCGTGCTCGAAAAATGGAACGAGTACTTGGGCAGAAATCAGGCTGACGATAACAGCAGCTCGTTGGCGTTTATCAATATGCCTTACGGATATGTTTACGCATACGAAGCAATCGGCATTGCGCAGACATGGAACGATATATACGAAGCGACTCCACAAGGAGCGCAACCGGGCGACTTGCTGTATAAAGACTTAAACGGCGATGGTAAGATTGATGACAATGATATGCGGGCCTACCCTTATGTGCAGACCGACCGTCCGACTACAAACTTTGCGCTGAACAGTACTTTTCAATGGAAGGGTTTTGATGTGGCTCTTATGTTTCAAGGGGCTGCGGGGCGCAAAACATTTTGGCTCACGGGCAACAACAATTCCAATTTAGCCGCCGACGGACGACTTGCTGTTACTACTGAGCATTGGACAGAGCCTTGGTCGATTGAAAACAGAGACGGCACATGGACGCGCATGGGTTCTGCTAACAATCGGAAACCATCAACATTCTATTTGGATAATTTGGCATACCTGCGCCTCAAAAATCTTCAATTGGGATATAGCATTCCGGGTACTTTTTTGCAAAAAATAAAAATAGGCGCTTTCCGTGTGTTCGTTTCGATGGACAATCTGTTTACCATTTCAGCTTTCAGAGGCTTAGACCCCGAAAAAAGCAATGTGAACGATGGTTATCCATTAATGAGAACATTTACTTGCGGTCTTAACATCGGACTTTAATTAGAAGGAGTTACGGAAGTTACAGAAATACAGAAATAAGAAGTAAAGAATTTAAAAAGTTCGGAAGCTAACGGCTAAAAGCTCAGTTCTCAATTCTCAGTTCTCAATTCTCAATTCAAGAAATTTTCAATTTTAAAAATATGAAAAAGGTAATATTTAAAATATTCATAATATCAGTCTTAGGCGGCTTGTTGTTGTCGGCAGCGGGATGCAATGATATTATGGACCAACTTTCGACAACCGAAGTTCCTTCTTCCAAATTCTGGAAAACGGAAGAAGATGCCACGTTTGCATTAATGGGCGCTTACGCGCATGTACGCGGACTTTTCGACCGCGACTATTATTTCGAGGGACATGGCGACCTTGTCAGACTGCAAGATGGTTCGGGGCAGTTGAGCACAAGCGACGGAAACATTACCCGCGGAGGAGCTTATCGCTACGGGCGTTATTTTCCCGACCCGATTTGGGGATATGGTTCGAGTTTCGACAATTATTACAAGTATTCTTACGGCGGTATCAGCCGTGTGAATTATGTAATAGGCAATGTCGAAAAAATGCTCCCGAATGTAACAAGCGAAGAATCGAAGGAAAATCTGGAAGCCATAATCGGCGAAGCGCGGCTGATGCGCGGGATGATTTATTTCCGTTTGATTTCTTTGTGGGGCGATGTGCCTTATATAGGGCGCATAATTTATGACAACGATGAAGTAGCCGATATTGCACGTAGTCCGATAGCTCAAATAAAAGATTCTATCATGGCGGATTTCACGTATGCATACGAAAAGCTTCCCGAAAAAGCAGAACAGAGCGGGCGGGCCTCGAAACCGGCGGCATTGGCTTTCAGAGGAAAATTGCAATTGTTTTGGGCTTCGTGGAACAAAAACGGATGGCCCGAACTCAATACTTTTACTCCTAATCAAGAAGAAGCGACCAAAGGTTTTACAGCCGCAGCCGCCGACTTCAAAAGCGTAATCGACGATTACAGTTTGAATCTTTTCCGCAGTGGCGCTCCGGGCGACTGGGGCGAAATGGGCAAAGCCGATGTACTGCCCAACTATTATCATCTTTTCATTCCTTCTACCGGAAACGGGAACGAAGACGGCGAAATGCTATTTTATTTCACGCACGGCGGTCCCGGCACAGGACAAGGCGACGCGTTGGTACGCGATTTTGCAGGTCGGAGCATCGAAAATTCGCAAAACTGTGTTGTTCCTAACTACCGCTTAGCCGACCGCTATCAATCAACCATTACGGGAGATTTTTGCGAGCCGATGAAACCGATGAATCCCGATACAGACCCGACGGCACGGACTGCACCCAACTCAGCCCTAAATCCCGAAAGTTATGCAAACCGCGATTACCGCATGAAATCGACTATTATGTGGGATTACGAAATGGCTATGGGATTAAAAGATAAGAAAGAAACAGGCTGGGTAGTGTTCATATACAAGCGCGCCGGTTCTGAAGTGGAAGTCGATGGAACGAAATATCCAACTTATGTCATGAACTGGCAAGGCGATGGCTATGTGTTTCGCAAATTCGTTCGGAATTACAGCGGAGCCGGACGCGACGAAGGCGATATGAATTACCCTGTTATGCGTTTGGCAGATGTATTTTTGATGTATGCCGAAGCCGACAATGAAATAAACGGTCCGCAGCCCGACGCCATTGATTTGGTAAACAGAGTGCGCGCCCGTGGCAATCTGCCTGCATTAAGCGCGGCTAAAACAGCGACAAAAGAAGACTTTTTAGCAGCCATAGAGCAGGAACGTATTGTGGAGTTGGTTGGCGAAGGACAACGTCCGTTCGATTTGCGCCGCTGGAGGACTATCGAAAAAGTTTGGGGCGTTACAGGTCCGGGATTCAGCGGAGTGTATGCCATAGATACTCATGGAGCAAACAGACAAGGCTGGTATATCAATCCATCGGCACGCGACCTGTCAAGAGGATATATATTCAAAATTCCTCAAACGGAACGCGATAAAAATCCGAATTTGACACAAAACACACCTTGGTTATAAAAATAGAAAATGATAATATTAAAATAAAAATCGATGAAAAAATATCTTTTTATATTATTGATTACGGTTGCTTGGGTTGCTTGTGTTGATTATCCAATCGACGAAGACGGTCTGTTAATTACCGAACGGGGCGAATGCTACGTCGGCAGTTTTGAACTGTTAGGCTCTGACCAAAAAACCGTTTTGAATCAAGTTGCAGTCGATACCGTTGCGCAAACAATCGACGCGGAAGTGCATTACGGAACCGATTTGAAAAATCTGTATCCGCAGTTCTCGCTTGTAACCGATGCAAAGCTTGACCCGAAAATTACGGGGAAAGTAGATTTTTCCGACTTGGATAATCCGAAAAAATACACGGTTGTTTCGGGAAATCGCAAAGTAAGAAAAGAATATACAATTTATATTACGGTACAAACAAGATAAATATTGATAATTATGCAGATAAAACATTATTATATAATCTTGTCGATAGCTTGTTTCGGAATAATTTTCGCAAGCTGCGACGATAACGCGTACACCATTCCCGACGGCGCGAAAGAGCTGACGAACGACTGTTTGAAACGTTCGCTGGGTCCCAATATGGTGGGCGGAAGCATTGATTTCGCTTACGCGATGGCTCTTCCTTTTAATACCGGAAATCTTGTTTCGGCAAAAGTAGAAGCAAGCATTGCGGGCGCAAGCGGAACGTATTTGGAAAACCATTCGTACCATACGGGGAGCGGTGGCGAAAATGTCGGCATTGAAATAGGTTCTCCGTCGGTAACAGATGGAATTGCCACAGAAGTTGTCTTTACCCGCGACACATGCGCTTCGACATTGCGCTATTATTACATTGTGCCCGAAGAAGCACGTGGAAAGCAAGTATCTTTCAAATTTTCGGCATCCGACAGCAACGGAAAACAAGTTTCATACGATATGGGACCTTACAACATTTCCGAAATGGATATGAAATTGGATATGGCGCTGACGAACAACAGCTATTTTTCGATAAGTGATATGGCTGTGTACAACGCAACGCAAGCTGCCGAAAATCCCGATAAAATCGATTTGGTATATTTGTTCAGAACCATGCGGGGAGTTACTTTCCGCCATGCTTTTGTTTCGCCGACAGCCGAAAACGCGGATTATCTTCCGAACCTTACATTGCCTGCGGGAGTTGGCAACAGCACCAAATTTATGAAAGTATATGCTTCGGCTGACCAACAATTGGCTCGGAATGAATTTGGAGTTTTTGTGGACGATTTGGATTTGCGTGAAATCAATTTGTCGAACGCTCCCGACTACGGAATAAACATAGCGCAGAACGCAGGAGCTTGGCTGGAAACGGCTGATGGAAAATATCGTGCATACATATATGTGAACAAGGCTTCGGAAACTGTCGGCGGAATGACAATCAGTATCAAAAGGCTCAAGATAAAATAGTGCCGTTTAATGAATTAATGTTAGCAGGAGAACCTGAAATTCTCTTGCAAGCCACTTTATTATATGTATTCTAAAATAAAATATCTGATTTTCGGACTGATTTTTACGGTAGCCGGCGCCGATTTAAGGTCTCAAAACTCAACCGCCGACGGCTACAAAGGAATATGGTACACCATAGAGCAAAGCTCCGAATATGGATACAAATATTCGGGAGGATTGGGCACATATACGGCAGACCACATTCCGATGGCGATTTATTCGCCTGAGGCGGACAAAACTTTTTTCACTTACGGAGGAACTCCCGCAAGCGATAAAAAGCAATTGCAGATTATGGTTTCCTATTACGACCATACAAAAAATATCGTCCCGAAGCCGGTAATCGTTTACGACAAAAAAGGAGTTGACGACCCGCACGACAATGCTTCGCTGGCAATCGACAGCGGCGGTTATATATGGGTTTTTATAAGCGGAAGAAACGTTAGCCGAATCGGATTGATTTTTAAAAGCAGAGAACCGTACAGCATTGAAGCGTTCGATAAAGTTCACGAAACCATTATGACCTATCCGCAACCGTGGTGGATTCCCGCGAAAGGCTTTATCCATTTGTTCACACAATATACCGCGGAAGGCACGCGCGGGCGCGAACTTTATTGGTCGACAAGCAACGATGGCGTAAATTGGTCGGACAATCAAAAGCTGGCGGGAATTGAAGGGCATTATCAGATAAGCAATGTTTGGAAAGACAAAGTCGTAACGGCATTCAATTACCACCCCGATGGGCATGCGGACAAACGCACCAATATTTATCTGGCGCAGACTTCCGACATGGGACGCAGTTGGCAGAATATAGCAGGAGAAACATTGCAGACTCCGCTTACCGACCCGAAAACAAGCGCGTTGGTGTACGATTACGAATCGGAGGGAAAATTGGTTTATCTGAATGATTTGAATTTCGACAAAGAAGGCAACCCGATAATTCTCGCCATAATAAGCAATCATTTTCAGCCGGGACCGAAAGGCGACCCGCGGGAATGGACGATTTTCCACCGGAAAAACAACGAGTGGAAAAAACATAAAGTCTGCCAATCGACACACAACTACGACATGGGCGCGCTGTATGTCAACGGCGACGAATGGTTGATTGCAGGTCCGACCGACGCCGGTCCTCAGCAATACGGAACAGGCGGCGAAATGGCGCTATGGAAAAGCAACGACGAAGGCAAAAGCTGGAAGAAAATAAAACAGATAACCGGAAAAAGCGTTTACAATCATTCCTATGCAAGGCGTCCGTTGAATGCCCACCGCGATTTTTATGCCTATTGGGCTGACGGCGACGCCGACAAATTTTCCGAATCGAGATTATATTTCACAAATAAAAAAGGCAATAAAGTCTGGATGCTTCCATACGATATGGAAAATGATTTTGTAAAGCCAATTCGTATTAAAGAAACATTCCGCATGAACAATACCAATAATAAAAGTATGAATCAACCTTTTGGAGTGAATTTGGCTTGCGCCGAATTTGCCGAAGGGCATATTCCCGGCGAATATGGGAAGCATTATACATATCCCGACGCCAAAGAGCTGGATTATTTCAAAAGCAAAGGCTTGATGCTCGTCCGCCTGCCTTTCAAATGGGAGCGGTTGCAACCGGAGCTTTTTGGAAAGTTGGATAAAGTTGAATTGGACAGAATAAAAAATTTTATTTCCGAAGCCGACAAGCGCGGTATGTATGTTATTCTCGATTTGCACAACTACGGTCGTCGTTACGTCGATGGAAAAAAAACAATAATAGGAACGGATAATTTGAAGGTGGAACATTTCGCCGATTTTTGGGAAAAGCTGGCGAAAGAAATGAAAAACCACACGAATATCTACGGACATGGCTTGATGAACGAGCCTCACGATATGGAAGAATCCGAAAGCTGTTGGTTCGAAATGGCTCAATCGGCTATAACCGCTATCCGCAAAATGGATATGAAAAAAACAATCATAGTCGGTGGCGACGATTGGAGTTCAGCCGAACGCTGGCTCGAACAGAGCGATACATTGAAACATTTGATTGACCCTGCCAACAATTTGATGTTTGAAGCGCATGTTTATTTCGACAACGATGCTTCGGGCGGTTACAAAAAATCGTATGACGAAGAAGGTTGTACGCCCGACAAAGGGGTTAATCGAGTGAAGCCTTTTGTGGAATGGCTGAAAGAAAACGATTTCAAAGGAATGATAGGCGAATACGGCGTTCCTCACACCGACGAACGCTGGTTGGAGACGATGGATAATTTTCTTTCTTATTTGCAGAAAGAAGGTGTGAACGCGACCTATTGGGCGGCTGGTCCGTGGTGGGGAAATTATGTGTTGCGCCTCACACCGACCAATGGCGAAGACCGTCCGCAGATGAAAGTTGTAGAAAAATATCTTTATACAACCCCAAACTACATTAGCTCTTTTGAATAAATAAAAAAATTTTAATCCACGAAAAAGTGATAAAAAAAACACAGACAAAGGTTTCGGAGAATTTGGAAATCTCCCATAAGAGAAAGATTTGGAGAGGACTTTTAGTTTCTCTTTTGGCAATCTCATTATTTGCTTGCAAAAATGAAAATGCGCAAAATTGGGTGGAAAACGCCTTGAGCGATGCGGAAGAAAAAGCATTGTTGATGGCAAAAACAATGGAGGATATTCCCGGACAGCTTCCCCGCTCAATTGATGCGGGAGGTAATTTGGTAACTTCCGAACCGGGCTGGTGGTGCAGTGGTTTTTTCCCCGGCGTTTTGTGGTATTTATACGAAAACAGCGGAAACGAACGGACGAAATACTACGCTTCCGAAATGACAAAACGTGTAAGTCAAGAGCAATACAACACTTCTACGCACGATTTGGGTTTTATGCTTTATTGCAGTTACGGCAACGCATGGCGCATAATCAAAGAAGATTCGTGTAAAAATGTGTTGCTGAACGGTTCCGGATCGTTGGCGACGCGCTTCAACCCAACAGTTGGTTGCATTCAGTCGTGGGAAGCGAGCGAAAAATGGCGTTATCCCGTGATTATCGACAATATGATGAACCTCGAAATGTTGATGTGGGCGTATCGGGCAACGGGCGACGAGCTGTTTAGAAATATATGCGTGAGCCACGCCGATAAAACGATAGCGAATCAGTTTCGCGCCGACAACAGTTCGTATCATGTAGTTTCATACTCGCCCGAAACAGGCGGACTCGAATTTCAAGGAACCGACCAAGGCTGTAGCGACGAAAGCGCATGGGCGCGCGGGCAGGCATGGGGCTTGTATGGATTTACAATGATGTATCGTGAAACAGAAAATCCTGCATATTTGGGACAGGCAAATAAAATCGCGCGATTCATTCTCGACCACAAAAATCTGCCGGAAGACAAAATCCCTTA
>JAISWY010000178.1 GCA_031270925.1 Candidatus Symbiothrix sp. | reverse complement strand
GGCCCAACCATTAGGTAACACTCCCGGTCGCAATGTACCATGCCAATAATAACGGCCATCATCCATTTTGTACAGTTTAAATTGAGGAAAAACACTTTTCATATCCTCTATTTCATCTCTTAGTCTGTCAGGTTCTCTTTCATACCATTGGAAGTCGGCTAATTTACCGGGTTGGGTAAGTAATTTTGTCTGCTCTCCTGTTTGACCGGTAACATTTCCTGATGAAGCTAATTCAATAGGTTTTCCCTCTTTTATGTTTTTCGCGACTTGTTCTCTAATCTTTTGTGCAGCAGAATCTTCATTAGACATTGCTAACTTCCCGGGTTGGGTAAGTAATTTTGTCTGCTCTCCTGTTTGACCGGTAACATCTCCTGATGAAGCTAATTCCATAGGTTTTCCCTCTTTCATGTCTTTCGCGAGTTGTCCTCTAATCTTTTGTGCAGCAGAATCTTCATCAGCAGCCAATCTTCCTAAAGGTACATTAATCATATTAAGTAAAACATTTCCCCTACTCATCTGGCTTTTCGGACTCGCCCCGTTTTTTTGAATGGTTTCTGCTTCCATTATTTTGCCGCTGTAATCAGCGTACTGTTTGAAATCATTGTTCATACTTTTATATTTTATTAAACTAATTATGAATATTTACTTAATTGATAAATTAATACTTTCAACTTCTTGCGTTTATTGCTTTTCCGGTTGCAAAGATAAGTAAAATTAGAATAATTTGTGCAAATTTCATACGAAAAATTAGTATTTATCAGCGAATTTCTTGTTTTGGGGCAGAAAACAACCTTAATAGCAATGAGATGCATCTCCAATCTCCACCCTTATTGCTTTATTTTTGTATTTTATTGATGGTTTGCCGTAATGTATTTTTCAATCCGCGGTCGGTATTTATTGAGAATGATTGGTTGCCGATTCAACATTATCAATACAAAATGGGGTAGAGAATGTAGTGAGCGATTTTTGCGATCTGAAAATGAATTGCATACTCGTTTCAATTCTTCCGGCTTTACGCTCAAATCGTCGAATGACATTGTGGCCTCTATCTGTGATTTCAAGTTGGAAGAAGAAATGCGAAATGCAGCTGCGGAATATTGTGTAAAAATTATCAACCTGCCGTTTTACGCAGTGCAATTGAGCCGTTGTTACCCGCCAAACAGTGCCGGTAAAATAAACGAATCAGGCAGGATGTCCTTCTATCCCGCCCAATTCTCCCGGTCTAAATTCCGGTAACTGATGGCCTCCGCAATATGATGCGCCAATACATTTTCGGATTTGTCCAAATCGGCAATCGTGCGGGCGACACGCAAAATACGATCATAAGCGCGAGCGGAAAGACTCAATCTTTCCATTGCATTTTTTAATTGCAGCAATCCGGCTGCATCAGGTTGGGCGTGCTTGTGGAGCAGGCGCGTGTGCATTTGCGCGTTGCAATAAATGCCTTGTTCGCCGGCAAAACGTTCTTCCTGCACTTGTCGTGCGGCAATGACCCGTTCACGGATTTTTTCGCTCGATTCCGATGGCCGCGTACTCGAAATAGCTTCAAACGGCACGGGAACGATTTCAATTTGAATATCTATCCGGTCTAATAATGGTCCCGAAAGGCGATTCAAATATTTCTGCACTTGTTGCGGCATACACACGCAAGCCTTGTACGGATTGTTGTAATGTCCGCAGGGACACGGGTTCATCGAAGCAATCAGCATAAATCCCGCCGGATATTCCACCGTTGTTTTGGCTCGCGAGATGGTAATTTTCCGGTCTTCCAAAGGCTGCCGGAGTACTTCCAAGACGTTTTTGTTAAACTCGGCGATTTCGTCCAAAAACAATACGCCGTTGTGTGCCAGACTGATTTCGCCGGGTTGGGGAAACGAGCCGCCGCCTACCATCGCCACGCTCGAAATGGTATGATGTGGACTTCGGAATGGTCGAACGGCAATTAACGAGCCGTTGCGGTTGATTTTTCCGGCCACCGAATGGATTTTCGTGGTTTCGAGGCTTTCGCTCAACGACAAAGGCGGCAAAATCGACGGAATCCGTTTGGCCAACATGCTTTTCCCGGCTCCCGGAGCGCCCACAAACAGCAAATTGTGTCCGCCGGCGCAAGCTACTTCCAAGGCGCGTTTCACGTTTTCCTGTCCTTTTACCTCCGAGAAATCCCATTCCAGGGCGGCTTGGCCGGCGTAAAATTCGGCTCGCGGATCGAGAATCGTGCGTTCCAGCCCGGTTTTTTCATTGAAAAACCGAATCACTTCGCCGATATTTTCCACGCCGTAAACTTCCAATCCGTTCACGACAGCCGCCTCACGGGCGTTCGCTTGCGGCAAAATCATCCCTTTGAAACCGTCTTCCTTGGCTTTGATGGCGATGGGAAGAACGCCTCGCACGGGCTTGAGCGAACCGTCCAACGATAATTCGCCCATCATCAAATAATCGCCTACTTTTTCGGATTTGATTTTTTCGGCGCCGGCTAAAACGCCGATGGCCAAAGGTAAATCGTAGGCTGCTCCTTCTTTCCGAATATCGGCGGGAGCCATGTTAATCACAATTTGCTTACGGGGAAATTTCATACCGTAACATTCCAAGGCAGAAGTAATTCGCTCGTGCGATTCTTTAATGCTTACATCGGGCAATCCCACCAAAAAAAATTTGATACCTTTACTGCAATTCACTTCAATCGTAATCAAGGTGGCGTTAACCCCTTGCAGGGCTGCCGCATAAACTTTTACTAACATAGTTCTAAGTCTAAAAAAATTATTAATCGAGCTTCTAAGTTATAAGTTCTTCAAATACGTTTTTATTTCATTTAAATCGGCATGAGCTAAAACGATATGCTGTTCTTTATCAATCAAATAATAATCGGGAAAATGATTTACATTATAAGCCGCCAAGATTGGCGAAGCCCATCCTAATGCATCGATCGCTTGCTCCCAATCAATTTTATATTTTTTTGCCGGCGCTTTCCATGCAACCGTATTTTCATTAAAATAAATTGTCAAAACCGCCAAATTTTTCTTGGCATAGTCGCGTTTTATTTGCTTAATTGTCGGCAAATCGTTGGTGCATTGGTTGTTTTCCGCTTCATTAAAAGCCAGCAACAAATATTTTTCATCGAACGATTGAAGGCTTAAAGTATCGTTATCGATGCCTAAAACGGTAAATTCGGGAGCCGGAGCGCCGATTTCCGTTTGTTGCAGGCGATTGCAAAAATCATTCAAACGGGTATATAAAGGATCTTTTTGCGCCGGATTTTCGATGAGCGATAAATATTCGCGTAGCAACTTTAAATCGTATGAATCGACCAAATGGTCTTGAATCAACACTAAGGAAGCGACCGACTGCGGATTTTCGCGGATAAATGCTTGAACTTTTTCACGCAGCAAGCCGCATAAATAATCGGTGTTGCTGTCGGCCGAATCGTTCAGCGCCTTGAAAATGCTGTCGTTGTTTTGGCGAAATTCGGTCAGTAAGTCATTGATTGTATTGCCTTTAATTTGAATCAATTCGGGGTATTCGGCATCGCCCGACAATTCGATTCGGTCGCCGTTTTGAGCGTAAACCGTAAACCAAACACTCTTTTCTTCGAGATAAAACACGACCGGACAAACGGAATCGGCAGTCGCTGAAAAATGGAATTTACCGTTTTGAGCAATCAAGGTATCAATTTTAGCGTCGGCGCCGGATTGCGTAACGACATAAAGTGCTGCATCAGTCAAACCGTTCAATTCTCCGTCAATTATATAGCCCTGCTGAGTGGAATGGCTACATGACACAAACAGAATGATACTTAATATTATTTCCGTTACCAAAAATCGCAAATTCATAACCGAGTTTAATCCTTATTTTTAATAATCAACGACAAAAGTAAGAAATTATTTTAATTTATTTTCATATTTTTAGTTAAAAATTTTAAAAAATCTTTCAATTTTCTACGACATCCAAAGCAACCAAAACTTCAACATTCAGTAACACAACCAGTCTTTCTCTGAATATCAGTACAGATATTAAATGTAAAGTACCGCTTCTTGCTTCCGGTAAAATCAGTGCAAGCGTAGGAATGAGTTCTTCTTATACTTACGGGCAATCGGAATCTCAGGAAGACTCTCGTAATTATAATTTTCCAATAGAAATAGATCCGGGAACGCAAGTAGATGCTAAATTAGTCGTATCAAGATACACGTTGAATGTTCGCTATATTGCTACCTTATCGGGCAAAAATACAAACAAAAAACTACAAGTAGAAGGATTATGGAGCGGAGTTGATTGTACGGATATTAGAATAGACTTGGAAGAAAAGAAGTTAAATTCAAACCGCGTTACAAAAAGAGTTTCTCTGCCGAATGTACCAACAGGAACAGTCCGTATGTCTAATTATCCAAATGTTATAATACCAACAATAGTCCCGCGTACAGATTTGCCGATAATTCTTAATCCCAATATAATAGTTTCCAAAAAGAAATTAATATTATGATAGAAATCAACGACTTTCATAATAAAGTTGGCTAACTCGCATCAATTCATTACCTTTGCCTAATCAATTTTAGGTAAAGGTAATTGAAACTCATAAATTTATACTTCAATGAATTCAATTCTAAAAAACACAATCGTCCTTGCAAGTCTTTGCATTTTCTTCTCCTGCAACCCCATTACGGAAGAGTCGGAAGATAATACCTGCGTTACGCAATCGGTTGAAAAATACGATTTCAAATCCATTACATACCATCTGGAAAGCAGTGAGAGTATCTCAATGTATGAATTTTCTAAAGTTTTGTGTTCTTATAAAAACGAAACCGGCATCACGCAAAGCTACACAATTGACTACATTTCGGGTAACGTTTCAAACTCTTTTCGTTTTTATAATACAGATTTGTCTTTGATAGGTAACTATTTGGATTCCATCTATATAAACATTCCCGTTTCAATTAATACAGACAACAACATAATATTGAGTGACACTCAATATCTCTACAAAATGGGAGTAACCGATTTTCCTGCGATAAGAATGGAAGAAACTATTTCTATTGAACCGCATCAAACTATAATTGTTGAATGCCTATATCAAATGATAAAATATGAATTCGGTTATACCGCTGTATTTACGGAACACACTTCCGGCAAAGAATTGAATATCAGTGGAAAATGGGAAGGTTGTTTTCTGAAAGATATTTATCCGGAAATCAAATAATATTCATCGCCGCTTTTCTTCGATGTGCATTGCCGAAAGACACACAAATGAAAATTCTTAGGAAGTTTTCCGATTTTTTATTACTTTTGCCCGTCATTTTTAAAATCATAAGCAAATCATTCGATGAATATTTCATACAATTGGCTGAAAGACTATCTAACATTCGATTTAACGCCCCAACAAACGGCGGACGCGCTCACTTCCATCGGTCTGGAAACAGGAAGCGTTGAAGAAAAAGAAGCCGTCCGCGGTGGATTGAAAGGCTTGATTATCGGCCATGTACTCACTTGCGAGGAACATCCCAACTCCGACCATCTTCACATCACAACGGTTGATTTGGGCGGCGGCGAACCGCAACAAATCGTCTGTGGAGCGCCCAATGTGGCTGCCGGTCAGAAAGTTATCGTCGCTACGGTCGGCACAACGCTCTATTCGGGCAGCGAATCGTTTACCATCAAAAAATCGAAAATCCGCGGCGTGGAATCCAACGGAATGATTTGTGCCGAAGATGAAATCGGTATCGGATCCAGCCACGACGGGATTATCGTACTTCCCGCAGATGCGATTGTCGGAACTCCGGCAAGCGAATATTATAAGATGGAAAGCGATTTTGTTTTGGAAGTCGATATTACGCCCAATCGCATTGATGCGGCTTCGCATTTTGGCGTGGCGCGGGATTTGGCGGCGTACTTAATTGAAAATGAAAAATGGAGAATGGAGAATGGAGATAATTCTCCATTAAAAAAGCCATCCGTTGAAAATTTCAAAATACAAGATTCAAGTCCTGCCATTTCCGTATCGGTCGAAAACACAGAGGCTTGCCCGCGTTATTCGGGTGTTACAATCAAAAATATTGAAGTGAAAGAAAGTCCCACATGGCTGAAAAACCGTTTGGAAACCATTGGCATTCGGTCGATTAACAATGTAGTGGACATTACCAACTACATTTTGCACGAAACAGGACAAGCTTTACACGCTTTCGACGTCGCTCACATCAAAGGCGGAAAAGTGATTGTCAAAACCTTACCCGAAGGCACGCCTTTTGTTACCTTGGATGGCGTAGAACGCAAGCTTTCCGCCCGCGATTTGATGATTTGCAATGCCGAAGAAGGAATGTGTATCGGCGGCGTTTTCGGAGGTTTGGATTCGGGCGTAACTGAAAAAACGACTTCCGTTTTCCTCGAATCGGCTTATTTTCATCCGACTTGGATTCGGAAAACCGCTCGTCGGCACGGTTTGAATACCGATGCTTCGTTCCGTTTCGAGCGCGGCGCCGACCCCAATAACACTTTGTACGTTTTGAAACGCGCGGCTCTACTGATTCAAGAAGTGGCCGGTGGAACGATAACCGGCGAAATACAAGACATTTATCCGAATAAAATCGAAAATCCGGTTGTCGAACTGAACATTCAAAAAGTCAGCGATTTGATTGGAAAAACGATTCCGGAAACTACAATCGAAAGCATTTTGACAAATCTCGAAATCGAAATTCAAAATAAAAACAACAATATCCGAACCTTAAGTATTCCAACTTACCGCGTGGATGTTACTCGCGATGTGGACGTTATCGAAGATATTTTGCGCATCTACGGCTACAACAATGTAGAAATCGGCGCCGAAGTGAAATCGACACTCTCATATCAAACGCCGACCGACCGTAGTTACAAACTTCAAAATCTGATTTCGGAACAATTGACCGGCGCCGGATTCAACGAAATCCTGAATAATTCATTAACAGCCGGAAGTTATTACGAAACTTTAACTTCCTTTCCGAAAGCGAATTGCGTGCTTTTGCGTAATCCATTGAGTTCCGATTTGGATTTGATGCGACAAACGCTGCTTTTCGGTGGTTTGGAATCGATTGCTTACAACCGCAACCGCAAAAATCCCGATTTGAAACTTTATGAATTTGGCAACACTTACGCTTATTTACCCGAACGATTCAAAGAAAACGATTCCCTTTCGGTTATTCGCGAAGAATTTAAATTGGCGTTATGGATTACAGGTCAGTCGGTTACAAACAGCTGGATTCGTCCCTCTGAAAAATCATCGGTTTACGAAATGAAAGCCTGCGTCGAAAATGTCTTGCTTCGCTTAGGAGTTGCCGCGAAAAAAATCATTTACAAGCCCTTCAATGATGATGTTTTTTCATCGGCATTGCAAATCGAAACGGTTTCGGGCAAAAAATTAGGCGTGTTAGGCGTAATTCAAAAAAATATCGGCAAGAAATTCGACATCAACGCCGAAGTGTATTTCGCCGAAGTGTCTTGGAGTGCTTTGTTAAAGGAAAATAACCAACTGAAAATCAAGCAACACGAAATCTCCAAATACCCCTCGGTTCGTCGCGATTTGGCTTTGTTGCTCGACAAAAGCATTTCGTTTGCCGAAATCGAAAAGATCGCCTATCAAACCGATCGCAAAATTCTGAAAGAAGTGTATTTATTCGATGTTTACGAAGGAAAGAATCTACCGGAAAATAAAAAATCCTATGCGGTCGCCTTTATTCTTCAGGATGAAGAAAAAACATTGAATGACAAGCAGATAGATTCGTTGATGGCACGAGTGCAAAAAAGTTTGGAAGAAAAATTGGGCGCGATATTGAGATAAAATTGATTAACTTAGTGATGGAATTGGCGATTATCCCCCAAGAAATTCATGAGTTCCGAAGATTTAAAGGAATGATCGATAGAGATTTAGCACAATGGTATGAAGTTACAACCGCCAACTTAAACAAAGAAGAATGTAACTTGATATTCCAACTATCGGATACCAACATTATTAATATTTATTCAAAAAATTAATGTAACTTTGCAATCTAATTGAATAATTTGTAATTAACATATTTATGGGAAGAGCATTTGAATACCGTAAAGCAACAAAATTGAAAAGATGGGGCAATATGGCCCGCGTATTTACCAAACTCGGCAAACAAATCACGATTGCCGTGAAAGAAGGCGGTTTCGACCCCGACACTAACCCGCGTTTGCGCGTACTGGTACAACAGTCGAAAAAGGAAAATATGCCGAAAGATAACGTCGATCGCGCCATTAAACGCGCTACGGAAAAGGATGCTGCCGATTACAAGGAAATCATCTACGAAGGCTACGGTCCATTCGGCATCGCTATCTTGGTGGAAACAGCTACCGACAACAATATGCGCACTGTGGCCAATGTGCGCAGTTATTTCAATAAATATGGCGGTTCGCTGGGAACTTCGGGCAGCTTGCAATTCCTTTTCGACCACAAATGCGTGTTCAAAATCACGCCCAAAGACGGCGTCGATCCGGAAGAATTGGAATTGGAACTGATTGATTTTGGCGTGGAAGAAATTGAGTTCGACGAAGACGAAAACGTAATCTTGATTTACGGCGAATTTCAATCCTATTCAGTCATTCAAAAATATTTGGAAAACAACGGATTCGAGATCCATAGCGCCGAGTTTGAATGGATTCCCAATGATTATAAGGAAATTACGGACGAACAACGCGCCACTTTAGACAAACTTCTGGAAAAATTCGAGGAGGACGAAGACGTGCAAAACGTTTTCCACAACATGAAATAAACAAGCGCGTGAAAAACTTCCTGCTGCGTAACAAATATTACTATTCCACAATCCTTGTATTCATTATTGTGGGGGGTATTGTGTTGATACTCAACACGAAAGCCGAAGTTACGCTGTGGGTGGTAAACGAACATTGGAGCCATTTGTTCGACAATTATGTTTTGGACGTCAACGCCATCGGCTCCACCTTTTTTTCCGTTGCCGCCGTTGCTTTTTTGTGGATTGAAAAAGGCTGGCGAGTGGCTTTGAAAGCCGCTTTATGTTTTATCGCCGTGATGCTGGTAACGCAATTCGGCAAACATGTTTTGTTTCCCGGAACCTTACGGCCTACACTTTATTTTGAAGAAGGAACTTTGCGTTTAATTGGCGTCAAACAATTGGCGACCGAAAGTTTTCCATCGGGACACACCTCCGCTTCGTTTGCTTTGGCAACCTTTTTCTCGCTGTTTTTCAAGAACAAACGAGGACATTGGCTGTTTGCGCTTTTGGCCTTCGCTGTTAGTTACGGCCGTATATATATGTCGCAGCATTTCATTACCGACGTCTATGCCGGAATGTTAATTGGAGTTGGCATAACTACCTTAGTCTATTGCTTTTACCCCAAAAAATGGGAAGCCCGATGATTCGAAAAGTTCGCCGGTATATCGAATCGCAAAACCTCTTGCCCGGAAACGAAAAACTGATTGTGGGTGTGAGTGGGGGAGCCGATTCGATGGTTTTATTGTTCGTTTTACAACGTTTAGCTTACAATTGCATTGCCGCGCATTGTAATTTTCATTTACGCGGAGAAGAATCTTTCCGGGATGAAAAAGCTTCTGAAGAATTTGCTCAATCGCTTCAAATTCAATTCATCAAGAAAGATTTTGATACGAAAGTAATTGCGCAACAACGCGGGATTTCTATCGAAATGGCTGCACGTGATTTGCGTTATCAATGGTTCGAGGAATTACGAAATGAACACCATGCCGAATTTATCGCGGTGGCTCATCATCAAAATGATAACATCGAAACCTTGCTGCTGAATTTGATTCGCGGCGCGGGCATTAAAGGACTGACGGGCATTCAGCCAAAAAACAATAAAATCGTTCGACCTTTGTTGTGCGCCTCCAAGCAAGAGATTTTGCAATTTGCGCACGAAAAAAACATTCCGTTCGTTACCGATTCGAGTAATTTGCAGGACGAATTTATGCGTAATAAAATCCGCCTGAATTTATTGCCGGTTTTGCAAAGCATTAATCCATCGATTGACAAGGCTTTGCTTCAAACGATGAAATACTTGAACGAAGCAGAAAAAATCTATCGCAAGCATATTCAAGAAACTATCAATCAAGTATTTGATAAAGAAAAAAGCCGTATCGACATCGCTCTTTTAAAACAAACCCCATCGCTCGAATCCGTTTTATTTGAAATTTTAAAAGGGTATGGATTCAACAGCGAACAAATCAAAAATATTGCAGAATCCATTGACAGTCAATCCGGTAAGCTGTTTTTTTCGGAACAATATGAATTATTGCGCGACCGGTCGCATTTCCTTCTTTATCAAAAAAAAGAAAAAGAAAGTCAACAATATGAAATTCAACGGGATGACACGGAAATTCAAATTCCGATAAGATTACAATTATTGTTTCAAACCATCGATTCGAATACGAAAATTATTAAAAATCCAAACATTGCCATGTTAGATGCAGCCAAACTGCAATTCCCATTGATTTTACGAAAATGGCGGCAAGGCGATAAATTTATTCCTTTCGGGATGAATCATTTTAAAAAGATAAGCGATTATTTTAACGACTGCAAATTCAGCCGATTAGCCAAAGAAAGCACCTGGTTGCTTTGTTCGGGCGATGGTATCGTTTGGATTATCGGGCATCGAATTGATAACCGCTTTCGCGTGTCGGAAACGACAAAACAAGTTTATACGCTACAATTATTCCGTCAATAAATCGCTTTTGCAATCTGTCGCACACTCTCCGTCGCCATCAAAGTATAAAAATGCAAACTCGGTACGCCGGCCTGTATCAGTTCTTTGCATTGGACGATGCTCCATTCTACGCCTACTTGTTTGGCTTGTTCATCGGTTTTGCATTTCCGTAATTCGTTGGCCAAAGTTTCGGGAATATCGCTACGGAAAATCTTGGGCAAAACCGTCAATTGATTTAGAAATACGATCGGTTTGATGCCCGGAATAATCGGCACTGTAATACCTTCCTGCCTGCAAAGCGCCGTAAAATCGAAATATTTTCGATTATCGAAAAACATTTGCGTAACAGCGTATTCGGCGCCCATCGCGATTTTTTGCTTCAAAAAAGCCAAATCCGATTCCAAGTTTGGGGCTTCTTCGTGCTTTTCGGGATAACAGGCTACACCGAACGAAAACGGCTTTTCGGGTTTGTCGAACACGCCGCCGTCCAAATTGATTCCCGCATTGAAACGATTGACTTGCTCGATTAAACCGGTCGTATGCTCGTGGCTTTTGCCCGGCGTTATCTGGTCGTGTTCCAGTTTATTGGTATCACCGCGCAACAACAGCAAATCGGTTACATCCAGATATTGCAAATCAATAAGAGCATATTCCGTTTCTTCCTTCGTAAAACCTTTGCAAATAATGTGCGGAACAGCCGGGATTTTGTAGCGGTTCTGAATAGCTCCGGCAATAGCCACTGTTCCGGGACGTTTGCGGACATTGGTTTTCATCAATGAACCATCGGCTTTTTCCTTGTAAATATTTTCGCTGTGATGGGTGGTAATATTAATGTATTTTGGGGCAAATTCTCGCAATTTGTCGATAATGACACATACTTTTGAAAAGTTATTTCCTTTCAAAGGAGGAAGTATTTCGAACGAAAACGCCGTTTGATCCGTTTGATGCAGTAAATTTACGATACTCATTTCTTTCTGTTAAAAACGGTGCAAAAGTAATGAAATTTTTGCAGAATTTATTAAAATAATATCTTTTGGGCTGCAATTTTAAAAATCTTCATTGGAAGGGGATTCGTAATCATGACTGAAGACACCCGGCATTACCTCCCCTAAATTCGGCTTCTGCAAGCTTGATTCCGAAAGGACATGAATTGTTTTCCTTTTCTTGACCACATAGAGAGACGGATAATTGATTTTTTTTACTACTTTTGCGGCGTAAAACAATTTGTAAAAGAAGAAATGTACAATCCCCATTTTAATTTCCCCGAATTTGAGGGAATTAAAAATGCAGCAGGAATGAACCGGTTAATAAATGAAAACGATAAAAAATGTTTATAGAATTATGCACAAACATTATAAACGGGAAAAATTTAGACGGTATAATATTAGGTTAGTATCGAATTGCCGTTGCCGGTTTATGGAGATAATTGAGACAGGTATTTAAATTATATAAAAATGTCAGAATTAAAAATCGTAGCAGCCATTGTTGCAAAATCCGAATTTCAAAATGATTTGGAAAAAACCTTTCAAATCGTAGTAGATGAAACCCGCAAGGAAGCGGGAAATATCCTGTATGAATTGCATCAGGATATAAATAATCCGTTGAAATACATTATACTGGAAACATGGCAATCGCAGGAAGCCATTGACCGGCATAACGAAAGTGTACACTTCAAAGCGTTTGTAAACGCCATCGAAGGAAAAGTAAAGAGTTTAACGG
>JAISWY010000137.1 GCA_031270925.1 Candidatus Symbiothrix sp. | reverse complement strand
AAATAAATATGGGTTAGAATCGGCATTTCGAGATAAGCCAAAGAGCGACTGTATTTGTAAAAATTAACTACCGTGTCGGTCGTTTGTAGCCATCCACGCAGGGAATAATTCAATTCGACCTGCATTCCGAAATTCGATTCTGAGATGTAACGCGCTGTTAATCCTCCTGTTGGCTGCAATAATAATGCTTGCGGAACTTGCGGCGTAAACCCGATTTTGGATAGATTGACGCCGCCATTGGCTCCGAAGCGCCATTCCGATTGGAACGAAGAATTTTGCGCCGCGAGCGTTACAGCGAAAAGACAGGCCAAGAATATTGTAATTGGTCGTTTCATTTTATTTTTTCTGTTCGACAGTAATGGTGTAATCGGGATGAAACTCAATGAGATACAGGTTCGTATTGATAAAACCGCTTTGAGCATTGATTCGCTCAAAATAAAAGTCGGTTTGCAAACCCGAAAAGATTTGTTTTTGTTGCGCCAAAGTGAGCAAAAAATACATTCCGGTATCGTAGCCCAACAATCCGTATTTCGGGAGCGTGTTAATCAAATCTTTGGAAAACCATTTATGGTAATTATTACGGAAAAATTTTACTTTCGTTGACATTGGATCGGCATAGAAAACGCTGTAAAACAGGGCGTTGAATCGAAAAAAATCATCTGTAAATTCGGTACTGTGAATTTGCCACGAAGGGTATCCGAATAAGGAAATACTCATTTCCGTCTTGTTTTGTTTGATGGCTTTTAAGGGAATGGTCAACTTCAATAAAGCATCCAAACCGTCGTCGGAAGGGATTAGGACGTTGTTTTTATCGCTGTTCAAGTAGGCCGTTAAGTCGGAATTTGATAATTCTTCCTTGTCAATTACTTGATAGGCAATGCCTTTGGTTTTCAATTCGGATTGCAATACTTGAATAAAATCCGTTTTATTGCCTTTTTCGGTCGGCGCGTGAAAGAGAATATTGTCGTTTTTGTAATGCTGACAGAAAGCCTTGGCAGCTTTTTTGTAAAGATGTGTTTGTGGCGTATTGATCTGATACACAAAGCGATTCTTCGTTACTTCATCGGTTTTGGAGGTAAACGGAATCACATAGAGCGTATTTCGTTTTTTGCAAAATTCGGAAATTGCTTTGATTTGTTTGTCGGATAATCCACCGATAACGACATCCAAATCCGTCCAATACAATTCGGCAAAAATGTCAGGTAATTTATCCGTATCCGAACCAATATCAAAGACTTGCAAGTTTACCGAAATGCCTTTTTTCTTGATTTCCTGTAGGGCCAGCAAAAATCCCTCGCAATATTCCACCATTCGGTTGCCCGACGAAAAAGGCAGTAACAAAACGGTCTGCAAGGGTTTCTTTTGGGTTTGTGAAGCGAAATCTGCTGCCGAATACGATGCTTCTTCCGATTTTATATTATAGAATGGAATAGATAAAATGATTAATAATAAGAAAATTTTTTGTTGCATAAATCTGAAACTAACGATTTGTGCGCAAAGTTAGGAAAAATTCCTGTATAAATACGGCAACAGCGCAAAACTTTATATGGGTTCTGCGCGGTATTATTTTACGCCTTTTATCGATGCTATTATTCCGCGAGACAGCAGACGCTTAAAAAAAGAATTAACCCGGATTATTATTTGAATCCTACGACAAACATTTCTCCGTTTTCGATGCGGTAGAGGCGTTGATTGGTTGTAGGCGAATCTAATCCGCCCAGACTTTCTATGTAGGCGCCGAGCTTGATGTAGTTGAAATATTGCGTAAAATCGCTGTTCGGCAATGCCTTTTTGCCTGAATACCAAGCCGTTTTTATACCATATTTCCGAAAAAATTTTGCCGATTGTAAAATTTCTTCGGGGGCGTTGTCGCCGCCCATGAAGCAGACGCAAGTAACTGCATTGCCGTATTTTTCGAGCAAATCCGATAATACGCTCTTCGTCAATTCTTCGCCGATGTCTTCCTGCAAATGCGGACTGTGGCAGCCTTTGCAATGGTTCGGACAGTTTGTGATGTTGATTGCGAGGCTTACTTCGTTGGGAATTTCTTGGAAGACTATATCGAGGTTGTAGTATTTGAGCATGAATGTTATGAGTTTTTTTATGAACCGACAAAAAATTTATTTCAAAAGGATTATCGCCTGAACAATCCCATCAATCACTTTCGCCATTCGAGGAATATCCAATGTTTCCATTGTGTCGGTCTTTTGATGATAATTTTTATTCCGATAAAATGATGTATTGGTAACCATTAGGGCGTCGTATCCCAAATTCCAATAATTCAGATGATCGGAAAAATCGATGCCTGCCGTGCTTCTGATTTTGGAAGGAATTTTAAAACTCTCCGTTTCAATGGTTTCGGCATTTTTGAATTGTTTGGAGAATTGTTTTACAAACTCGCCTGAACCTGTTTTCTTAGCCAAAAGAATAAAATCGCCTTTGGTTCCGTAGGCGACTTTCATCGTTTTGACCGGATATGATTGCGATTGTTTTTGGTCATCAAAGTACCCTATCATTTCCACGGCAACCATTCCGTAAAGTGGTATGTTGTTGTTTTTAAGATAATTAGCATGAATGTAGCTGCCCATGTACTGCGACCTGAAAAACGGCGGCTCTTCGAGAGTAAAAGCAACCAATTCAACAGGATATGATGTTTTTGCATTTTTCAACATTCGCGCTAATTCGAGTAGCGCTACCACACCGCTAGCATTGTCGTCAGCGCCTTGTTGATTGCCGCAAACATCGTAATGTGCGCCGATTACCACCAACGGTTTGTTGATTTTTGTTCCGAACCGGCAAATCACATTTTTGTAAATATTTTTTTCGACTTTAAATTCTTGAAAATAAACGGTATCAGCGTATTGCCGGAAAATGCTTGCAATGAAATCGGCCGTTTGATTCAGCACTTTCAGATTTTGATAGTTTCTAAAACCATCGGTTTTTGTCAAAACGCTTAAGTGGTTTTTTATCAGCAATGTATCCGATTGCTGCGCAAAGCAGCCTAACGAAAGAAACAAAAACAAGAATAAGAAGATTTTTTTCATACTAATTTACTGTTGAATGGTTTGAACCAATTAAATCATCCTTTAGCATAATATCTTCTTCCCGCCTCTTCCTGTCGCGGCAGCGAAAAACTACTAACCCGTTTCATATAACCGATAATGCGCGTGAGATAATCGAGATTTTTACTGCCGCACTTGGGACAAGTTTTCAAATTATGTTTGTCGATATGCCCGCAGTCGTTGCAAACGGTATTTGGAATGTTGAATGTGAAGTAGTTACAACCTTCCTGCGTGGCTATGCGCAACAGTTGGCGGTATTGTTCTTTGCTCAAATGTTCTTCAAGGTTGAGGTGCAAAGCCGATCCGCCCGTCAGGTGTTCGATGTATTTTCTTCCATGCAGGCGGAACTTATCGATGATGTTTAATGTCTGGTCTTCCACGATGTAAAAATACGAGTTGTAACAATTGCGATTTACCTGAAAACCATCACGTTTGTCCCATTTGGCGTGCTTGACGCCTACGTTTTCGGCGGGAATCATTTCGCAGTTGAACATAACATCTTTGGAGCGGAAGCGGCGGTTATACGTTTCGATCAATCCGAGCGTTTGCCCGACAAATTCGGAGTAACGCGGATTATCGTTAATCTCAATACCCAAAAATTCAGCCGCTTCCACCAAACCGTTCACGCCGATTGTGAGGTATTGACGACCCAGATTGATGTAGCCTGTGGTAAAGAGCGGCAACATCCCTTTTTTGTGCATATATTTCAGGTTTTCGTTGTAGGCCAATTGGACTTTATGCGCCAGACTAACGATTTCTTCGAGGAAAAACAGGTAATGAATGCCCTCACGCGCCGCTTGTTGAATGCAACGGTTGAGGTTGATGGACAGCACACTTTTCGAGCCGGTGGATACGCCGCCTGCGCCGAGTGTGTAGCTGAAACCGTTGTCGGTAATTTCGTTGCGCAGCCGGCAGCAGCTAGCCAACGAATCGGCATTGTCGCTGATGTAGGTAAAAAACGAATGGCCTTCGGCGTACATTTCGGCTGTGAAATCGCCGTATTCTTTGTCTTTCACATCGCCGTTTTCGGTAAGCAAAGCCATCGTTTCCACCGGGAAAGTGAGGACACTGCGGGTACGCTCGCGGTTAAACCATTTCATAAAGCGCTTTTGCAGCCAGTTCAGCGAATCCCAATGCGGTTTTGTGCCGTCGGGGAAAATAAAATCGCCGAAAATGCTTTCAAAATAATATTGATCGTAATAGGAAATATTCCAAAAAACCGATTGGAAGTTCCGCGCTCCCGTCGGCTGATTGATGGAATAGACGATTTGCTCGAAATAATCGGTAATGACTTTGTCTAATGTGCGCTGCTTTTGCGATAAGTCCACGACTTTATCGGAGTGCAAATAATAATCGTTGCCGTATTCCAAGCCGATAAAATAGTTCATGTACATTAGAAATTCG
>JAISWY010000063.1 GCA_031270925.1 Candidatus Symbiothrix sp. | reverse complement strand
ATGAGTCGTTCATTACCGGTAATGAATGATTCGTTACCGGTGTCGAATAATTCGTTACTGATGTCGAATAATTCGTTACTGATGTCGAGACGTCTGATTTACACATTATTATCCCTGTACTTACAACAATAGCGCCTCAAAAAAAGATTAAACCTCAAAATGACTTCTACAAGTAAAGTTTTCCGGTAAAATAAAAAAGGCCGCACAATGTTGTGCAGCCTTTTTATAAACAAATTTGGAGATATTACAAGGCCCCAATCTCTTCCAAAACCGCATTAGTTTTCCGAACCGCATCCGCACTCTTATCAAACAAAGCCTGTTCTTCAGCGGTAAGTTTCAGATCAACAATGCTTTCCACACCATTACGACCGATAATCGCCGGAACGCCGATGCAAATATCATCCTGTCCGTATTCGCCTTCCAAATAAACGCAGGAAGGAATCAAACGTTTGTAATTTTTCACGATCGATTCTACCACATAAGCGCCTGCTGCACCCGGTGCATACCAAGCCGAAGTACCCAATAAACCGGTCAGGGTTGCGCCGCCCACCATTGTGTCGGCTACTACTTTATCTAATGCTTCGTCGGTCAGCAATGTCGAAACGGGCGTGCCGTTGTAGGTGGCCAAACGTTTCAAGGGAATCATGGTCGTGTCGCCGTGTCCGCCGATAACCAAGCCTTCCACTTCCGAAGAATTGACGTTCAAAGTCGTTTTGAGGTAGTATTTGAAACGCGAACTGTCTAAAGCGCCTCCCATACCGATGACTTTGTTTTTCGGCAGTCCCGTAGCTTTCAAGGTCAGATAAGTCATCGTATCCATCGGGTTGGAGATGATGATGAAAACCGCGTCGGGCGAATAAGCCAAGCATTGCGAAACCACGCTTTTTACGATGTTGGCGTTGGTTCCGATGAGTTCTTCGCGGGTCATACCCGGTTTACGCGGAATACCCGAAGTTACCACTATCACATCCGAACCGGCAGTGGCGGCATAATTGTTGGTTACACCCACGATTTTTGTTTCAAAACCCAGGGTTTGAGCGGTTTGCTGCATATCAATCGCTTTACCTTCGGCCACGCCTTCTTTCACATCAAGCATCACTACGGTATCGGCTATCTTGTTGAAAGCCAAAACATTTGCACAAGTAGCGCCTACGTTTCCGGCGCCTACGACTGTTACTTTTGCCATAAAAATAATATTGAAAATATGATTAATGTCCTATTTTGAAAACCGGATGCAAAAGTACAATATTTTTTTGAATATATCGTTCATATCTTAATCAATGTTGTTGTTATTCTGCATCCTGCTGCGCTTCGTATTCCTTCAGCAATTTATCCTGAACATCGGCCGGAACCAATTCATAGGAAGCAAATTTCATCGTGAACGAGGCGCGACCGCCGGTTATCGAACTCAACGAAGTGGAGTAGTTGCCCATTTCTTTTAAAGGCACTTTCGCCAACAGTTTTTCGTAACCTCTTTCGCTGTTCATTCCCATAATCATGGCGCGACGGCCTTGTAAATCGCCCATCACATCGCCCATATATTCACTGGGAAGCGAAACTTCCACATCGTAAATCGGTTCGAGGATTTTCGGGCCTGCGTTTTTGAATGCTTCGGAAAAAGCATTGCGACCGGCCAACATAAACGAAATTTCGTTGGAATCGACCGGATGCATCTTGCCGTCGTAAACAATTACGCGGACGTCGCGGGCGTAGGAACCGGTCAACGGGCCTTGTTCCATCCGTCCCATGATACCTTTTAAGATAGCGGGCAAGAAACGGGCATCGATGGAGCCGCCGACAATCGAGTTGATGAAGACCAATTTGCCGCCCCATTCCAAAGGAATTTCCTGTGTGTCGCGAGCTTGGATTTTAAATTCCTGTCCGTTGAATTTATAGATTTCGGGCATCGGTTGTCCCTCCTGATAAGGTTCGACGATGAGATGCACTTCGCCGAATTGTCCCGCACCGCCCGACTGTTTTTTGTGGCGATAATCTGCACGAGCCGATTTGGTAATCGTTTCGCGATACGGAATTTTCGGTTCGAGAAATTCGATGGGCAGTTTATCGTTGTTTTCGATGCGCCATTTCAGTGTTTTCAAGTGAAATTCGCCTTGACCGGAAAGGATGATTTGCTTCAATTCCTTCGATTGTTCGACTACCCAAGTGGGATCTTCCGAGCGCATCCGATGCAGGATTTCCATCATTTTTTCGGAATCGGCCTCGTTTACGGCTTTAATTGCGCGGCGATATTTGGAATTGGGATACTTGATGAAATCGAATTTATTGTCAACGCCTTTGCCGTTCAGGGTATTTCCGGTATTTACGTCTTTCAATTTAACGGTTGCGCCGATGTCGCCGGCTTGCAATTCGGTAACTTCGGTGCGGTTTTGTCCCGCTACGGCGAATAATTGTGAGATGCGTTCTTTCGAGCCGCGATCTTCGTTCAGCAAATCGTCGCCGGTTTTGATGCTTCCCGACATCACTTTGAAATAGGAAACACGACCAATATGCGGTTCAACCGTAGTTTTGAAGATAAATACACTCGTGGGAGCGCTTGCGATGGGCAAAATATCCTTGCCTTCGGTGTTTTTGTAGGCCGGCATTTCGGATACGACCGGAACGTTGTTGCCCAAAAATTCCATTAAGCGGCGAACGCCCATGTCTTTTCCGCCGGAAGCGCACAAAACGGGAAACATTCCACGAACCAACAAGCCTTTGCGGATGCCTTCGCGCATTTCGTCTTCGCTCAACGTGCCTTGGTCGAAGAATCTTTCCATCAATGTTTCGTCGTTTTCGGCGGCGGCTTCCACCAATGCATTGTGCCATTCGCTTGCTTTATCGATCTCTGATGCGGGGATTTCCAAAATTTCGGGTGTTCCGCCTTCGGGCTTCCATTGATACATTTTCATTTTCAAAACATCGATCATCTGATGGAAATTCTGCCCTGTTTGCACCGGATATTGAATGGGAGCGACTTTACCGCCATAAGCTTCTTTCAGTTGCAACAGCACTTTGTCGTAATCGGCATGTTCGCGGTCTAATTGATTGATCAAGAAAATAACCGGCTTGTTCGTCTTTTCGGTGTTGCGGAACATATTGATTGTTCCCACTTCCATGCCGTATTGACCGTTGAGAACCATCAGGGCGGTGTCGGTTACGTTCAGCGCAGAAATTGCGCCGCCTGCAAAGTCATCCGAACCCGGATTGTCGATGAAATTCAGTTTCTTGCCATTCCATTCCACGCTGAAAATGGTGGAAAAAACGGAATAACCGTACTCTTTTTCAACCGGAAAATAATCGGTTACGGTATTGCCGCTATCGACTGAACCTCTGCGTTTTATAACTCCACTCTCGAAAAGCATTGCTTCCGAAAGAGTGGTTTTTCCCGATCCCGAACCGCCGATGAGGGCGATGTTTTTAATTTCGTTTGTTTGATACACTTTCATGGTGTTCTATCTTTAAGTTTAATAATTTGATGGCGTGTTTTTATTGATTGAAGAGTTCTTGAATGCGTTCTTGCATCAATTCGGGATTTTGTAGCGCTTCAAATCCGGTGTATGCAATTATTCCAATTACATAAATAACGAATAAGATAGATAAAACCAAACCGATGATGGCGCAGATTTTGCCCGCATTCAAGTTTTTATATGAGCCTTCGGTAAACCGTTCGGGCGTATCGTTATATAACTTGGCGGCTCCATTGGCCAAGACCAAAGCTATAATCGCGAAAATAAGTCCCAATACGCCATAGCAACAACACGTTGGAATAGAGGCGATTCCTAAGATTAACACGGCGGTTGCATTCGGAAGCGCAACCTGAGGTAAATTTGCATTTTGTCCCATTATTCAATTAATTTATGAGTGAATATTTTGTAAATATAAAAAATCAAAACGATAGCCGTGCAGCCGATAAATCCCCATTTAATCACAGACGCTCCGTAGCGGAAATCCATTTTTAAATGTAATCCGGTGTAAACCAGCAACATTATCATCGGAAGCGTGGCCGGATAGAGCGACAGGCTTGCCAACACATCTCCTTTGGCGAGGGCGATGAGGCTTCGTTGCAGACCGCATCCCGGACAATCAATGCGCAGGAAATACTTCGACGGGCAAACCAACAAGTGTTGCTTTAACCATTCGAGCATCTCGTTCCAAGAGATTTGTATGAATAGCGGATAAACCATCTCCCACTGTTTAAAACAAGGCCGTAAAAATAGTAAAAATTTATTTTATTTTCAAATGTTTTTAAAAAATTGCATTTCGCATCGTAAAATACTTTGCCGACACTGTGGCTGTAATCGGGAAACTGTTCGGCCAAGGTTTTGTTTTCCGAAACGCTAATCCATATCGAATCTATTTATTTGATAAGAATTAATCCTGCAAAAACGGCGGCCAATCCACCTAAAACACTTAAAGTAATATAACTAATCATCGAAAGATAATGTCCCGATTGATAAAGTTGGATGTTTTCGAGCGAGAAAGTGGAAAAAGTAGTCAATCCTCCGCAAAACCCGGTGATGAACAGTAATTTGAAATCGTTCTGTAAAACATTGTGTTTCAGCAATAAACCGGTCAATAGCCCGATAATCAAGCACCCGATAATATTAACCGAAAGCGTGGCAACCGGAAAATTCCCTGCATAATTTTTAGCAGTAATAACCGAAACGAGGTAGCGGAAGATGCTGCCGATTCCTCCGCCCAATCCTACTAAAACGATGGATTTAAGCATATTAACAGCGTTTTTTAAAACAAACGTCTCAAAATTACAAAAAGTTTTGGGTTTGGGCAAATTTATCTTGAAACATTTGTTTAAATTTTATTTGCTTGTCAATTGGGGAATTGATTGAGAATGAGAGGAAAGCTACACTTTTTTTTGGTTAATTCTTTTTTTGAGGTGCTATTAACGAGAGCGAAAGACGTGCGAGTGGAAACACCGGAGGTGTTTCCTGTGAATAACCCCCAGATTTATCTGGGGGTAGTGGAAGCG
>JAISWY010000370.1 GCA_031270925.1 Candidatus Symbiothrix sp. | reverse complement strand
GTTGCCAATCCGACTGCATATACCGAACAAGGCGGAACAAACGGCAGTAGTACGGACGCCCGTTTTCAGGCAGGACTTCACTTACGCCGCAATACACAATTGAGTATCTTCAACTCCTTGATTGCCGCTTTCCCGATTGGCCTGATCATCGAAAACGATAAAGGCAGCAATACACAAGGCAATGCAAGCAACGGCGATTTGAATGTAAGCAATTGCGTAATAGCCGGTTCGGTTAAAAACTTCCAAGACAAGCAAGTTTGGGCAAGCGGTTCACAATTCAACAATGCCGCAGATGCAGACGCTTTTGTAAAACCGTATTTCGAACGCACCGGCGGCAATAATCGCACATTTGCCACATTAGCCGAATTGAAATTAGGCAGCAATCCCTTGAATCTGACCGCATTAGATATTTTCCCGAAATCGGATAGCCCGCTGGCTACCGGCGCAGCATGGACAAACGCAAAAGTGGTTTCCGGATTCGATAAACCGAATTACATCGGCGCTTTCGGCCCGACCGAAACGGCTTCCAACAACTGGACAAGCGGCTGGACGAATTTCGACCCGCAAAATACAGTGTATTGAAATAAAAAATTTCGTATCTTTGCCGGATGAAACTCTGGCAAAAAAATACAACGGTAGATAACATAGTCGAAAAATTCACAGTCGGCAAAGACCGCGAAATGGATTTATATTTGGCGCCATCGGATCTTTTGGGTTCGATGGCGCACATTATTATGCTCGAAAGCATCGGTTTACTCACTTCCAGCGAACTGAAATCGTTACTTTCCGAATTGAAAACCATTTATCAATCAGCTATTTCCGGCGAATTTATCATTGAAGACGGCGTGGAAGATGTTCATTCACAAGTGGAATTATTGCTTACGCGGAAATTGGGCGACGTCGGGAAAAAAATCCATAGCGGCCGCTCACGCAACGACCAAGTTTTGTTGGATTTGAAATTGTTTACCCGCGACGTTATTCGAAAATTAACCGCAGAAATCTCTCAACTGATTGATACACTGCTTATTCAAAGCGAACAATACAAAGATGTTTTGATGCCGGGTTATACGCATTTGCAAATCGCGATGCCGTCGTCGTTCGGTTTATGGTTCGGCGCTTATGCGGAAAGCCTGACCGATGATTTGCAATTGTTGCTGGCGGCATATAAAATCACGAATCGCAATCCGCTGGGTTCGGCTGCCGGCTACGGTTCATCATTCCCTTTGAACCGGCAAATGACTACCGATTTATTGGGCTTTGATTCAATGAATTACAATGTGGTTTACGCCCAAATGGGACGGGGAAAAACGGAACGAACCGTTGCGTTTGCTTTGGCCGGAATTGCGGCGACTTTATCCAAACTGGCTTTCGATGCCTGTTTGTTCAACAGTCAGAATTTCGGATTCATCCGATTACCCGACGAATTTACGACCGGTTCGAGTATTATGCCGCACAAGAAAAATCCCGATGTATTTGAATTGACACGCGCCAAATGCAATCTCATACAGGCGCTTCCGCAACAAATCACATTAATAATCAACAATTTACCTTCGGGATATTTTCGTGATTTGCAGATTACGAAAGAAGTCTTTCTGCCCGCATTCGATGAATTGTCGGATTGTTTGTCGATGATTCGAATGATGATGCAATCGGTCAAAGTGAATGAAAAAATCTTAGAAGACGACAAATATTCGCTCATTTTCAGCGTAGAAAAAGTAAACGAGCTGGCGTTACAAGGCGTTCCGTTCCGCGATGCCTACAAGCAAGTCGGTTTGGAAATCGAAGCCGGCCGGTTCGTTCCCGACAAAACAGTGCATCATACGCACGAAGGCAGTATCGGCAATTTATGCAATGTACAAATTGCCGAACTGAAAAATCGCATTATTGCCGATTTTAACTTTGAGAAAGTGGATGAGGCGGTTCAAAATCTTATTTCGGCAAATTAAACGCCGTTTTTAACTCGTTCATCTGTTCCGGCGACATCCCTTTCGGCTCGAATCCCATTGACTTGGCTGTAAGGTAGATTTGCGCCGATTAGGAAAGCGTATCAATCATATCGAATGCTTCCATCACATTTTCGCCCACGGCACAAACGCCGTGTTTTTCCCACATAAGCACGTCGTAATCTTCCAATTCTTTGAGCGTTGCATCCGCCAATTCAAACGAACCCGGCAAGGCGTAAGGAATGATACCCAATCCCCGCGGACAAAACGCTCGTGTTTCGGGAATCATGCTCCAAAGCAGATTGGTCAGTACATCTTTTTTCAGAAATTCGGGATTGTGGGTCATCGCTATCAAATCAATCGGATGCGTATGCACGACTGCTTTATAATTCGAGCCTTTTCCAATCAAATGATTGTGCATGGACAAGTGGGACGCCAATTCGGAAGTCGGTTTTACCGCTTGGTCGGCAATGATTTCGTAGTGAGCGCAATCCTTAGAAATACGAATAATGGAGCCGTTTTCCATCGGATAACGAGCCAAATCGCGCATCCGCTTGTTGGTTCCTTTGCAGAAGAAATAGGCATTTTTCAGATATGGAAGCGTTCGGCCGATGGAAATCGCCCTGCCGAGAGGAGGCAATTTTCGGATTTCATCGTCTATCACCGTGATATTAACAGTGATATTTCCGCCATTGCGTTCGGCCCAGCCTTTTTGCCAGAGATAACCGGCTACTTCGGCTACTTCCCAAACTTGTTTTGTCAATTCGGGTCTGTTATCTAATATTGAACTCATTGTATTACAATAATTTAATTGATTGAGGAAATACGACTGAAAATATCAAAATCAACAAACCGATTAATAAAACGATGATAGTGCTACGTCCGACGCCTTTCCATTCTTTGAGAATAATTCCCCAAATATTACTGAAAATCACGTTGAGCGACATCAAGATTGTCCATGAAAACGCCAGCAAGACGGGGCTTTCCGTCAGAAAACTTTTGCCGACTTCCAAACCGAAAAATTGCGAATACCACAACAAACCTGCCAAAGCACAGAATATCAAATTGTTAGTTAAAATATTCCCTTTAACGGAGAAATATTCCTTAGCCGTTTTATTTTTTATGTTTTGTTGAATACAATAACTTGCATTGGTCAGAAAACCGCCGAAAGTAATCAGGAAAATGACCGGAAGTCCTGCGAAAAGCGGTTTCACGCCGCCGGCCAAAGCCGCTTGTTTGATGGCTTCGCCCGCATCAATGCCTAAGGCAAAGCAAGCGCTCATCACACCGGCAAGCAAAGCAATCAATAAGCCTTTTTTCAATGCAAAATCCTTAACGGCTTTTTTGCGTTCTTCCTCGCTCATGTTTTTGTTTTTCAACGCTCCGGCATAACCGATAATCGCAATGCCGGCAATGGCTATCGCCACGCCAATCAACAAAATCAGTCCGTCGCCGTGCAGCAAATCCTTGCCTTTGAGCAAAGCGGGAATCAATGTTCCGAAAGCCGAACACGTTCCCAAAGCCAGCGATTGACCCAAAGCGATACCCAAATAGCGCATACTCAAACCGAAAGTCAATCCGCCGATACCCCAAAGGATACCGTACAAAATAGATTTC
>JAISWY010000208.1 GCA_031270925.1 Candidatus Symbiothrix sp. | reverse complement strand
GGCCATTTGAGCGGCATAGGGAGTGTTTTTCTTGGAACTTCTAAAACCCATTTTTCCGGCAGAAGACCACGAAATCACTTGTCCTTCGCTGTTGGCGAGCGTAACAATGATGTTGTTGAATGAAGAGTGCACGTGCAATTGACCGTAAGCGTCAACTTTCACGACTCTTTTTTTCGCTGCGACTGTTTTTTTTGCCATAAATTTGTTAAATTTTAATTACTTAGTTGCCTTTTTCTTGTTAGCAACGGTTTTCTTTTTGCCCTTGCGTGTACGAGCATTGTTTTTTGTACTTTGACCTCTCAGGGGAAGCCCGATACGGTGACGCACGCCGCGGTAGCAACCGATATCCATCAAGCGTTTGATATTCAACTGAACCTCAGAACGAAGATCCCCTTCTACTTTATAACTGCGACCGATGATCTCGCGCACGGCTGCGGCTTGATCGTCCGTCCAATCTTTCACTTTAATATCTCTGTCAATGCCTGCTTCTTTCAGGATTGAGTTTGAAGCACTACGACCGATACCGAAAATATAGGTCAATGCAATTTCGCCTCTTTTATTTTGGGGCAAATCCACCCCGACTATTCTTATCGCCATTGATTAAAATTGTTTAGCAAAATTAAAAAACCTGTTATCCCTGACGTTGCTTAAACTTGGGATTTTTCTTATCGATCACATACAAGCGTCCTTTTCTGCGCACGATTTTCGAATCGGCGCCACGCTTTTTTACAGAAGTTCTTACTTTCATATTTTTTTATTTTTTTTTATGATTAATCGTATATATTTAGAGGATTTGTTATTCCTAGCTGTCCTGTCGCATCAATTTTAAGTTGCGCCGACATATTCGCTAAAAAAGCGAAAAATAGAACTGCACAAGTAATTTTTTTCATGATGGATTTACTTTTTTATTTATATCTAAAAGAAATACGACCTTTCGACAAATCATACGGCGACATTTCAACTTTTACCTTATCTCCCGGAAGAATTTTGATGTAATGCATCCGCATCTTTCCCGAAATATGGGCGGTAATCTCATGTCCGTTTTCCAACTCTACGCGGAACATTGCGTTCGACAATGCTTCCACAATAACGCCATCTTGCTCTATCGCCGACTGTTTAGCCATATATTAATTTTTATTCTTAATCACTTCGTCTATCAAATCAAATGTGGACAAAATATCCGCTTTTCCCTGTCGAATAGCTATCGTATGTTCAAAATGTGCAGAAGGCCTGCGATCGGCCGTGCGAACCGTCCATTTGTCCTTTTCGATCTTCACATTTTTCTTGCCCATATTGATCATCGGTTCTATGGCGATGCACATTCCCGACCGCAGCAATGCTCCATAACCTTTTTTACCGTAGTTCGGCACTTCGGGGTCTTCGTGCATTTTCCGGCCGATGCCGTGTCCAACCAAATCGCGGACTACGCTGTAACCTCTTTCTTCGCAATAATGCTGGATGGCATTACCGATGTCGCCGATTCGTTTTCCTTCCATTGCCGCGTTGATTCCAACATATAAAGATTCTTTTGTTGTTTGCAAAAGTTTCTTTACTGCCGGTGATACTTCTCCCACTTCAAAGGTATAAGCGGAATCGCCGCAATAACCATTTATCTGGGTTCCGCAATCGACGGAAACAATGTCGCCTTCCTGTAAGCGGTAGTCGCCGGGGATACCATGGACTACATTTTCATTTACCGAAATACAGAGAGCGTTGGGAAAATCGTTATATCCTTTGAATAATGGAATCGCTCCATGATCGCGGATAAATTCTTCGCCTATCTTATCTAATTGAAGCGTAGTAACTTCCGGAGCAATATGTTTGGCTATTTCGGCCAATGTAGCGCCTACTAAAAGGTTAGCTACTCGCATCAACTCAATTTCCTCGTCTGTCTTTAAATAAATCATCCGGCATTAATACATCTGGCCCGAACGCCCCTTGATTCTTCCCGACTTCAACAATCCGTCGTAGTGACGCATCAACAAATGGCTTTCCACTTGTTGCAGCGTATCCAAAACTACACCTACCAAAATCAGCAGCGAAGTTCCTCCAAAGAACGAGGCAAAACCTTGTTGAATACCGAATAAATGGGCAAAAGCTGGCATTACAGCCACCAAAGCAAGGAATACTGCGCCCGGAAGTGTAATCCGCGACATGATTTCATCAATATATTCGGCCGTTTTCTTTCCCGGTTTTATACCCGGAATAAAACCGTTGTTCCGTTTCAAATCTTCGGCCATCTGCTTCGGATTGATTGTGATTGCCGTATATAAATAGGTAAAGAAGATTATCAATACCACATTGATAAAGTTATACCAAAAACCATTGATATCGGTAAGCGGTGTAAAGATTTTATAAAGCCAACTCTCGGTGTTATTTCCGAATCCTAATATCGAAACAGGAATAAACATGATCGCTTGTGCAAAGATGATCGGCATCACATTAGCTGCATTCACTTTCAAAGGAATGTATTGACGGGCACCGCCGAATTGACGATTTCCCACCATCTGCTTGGCATATTGTACCGGGATACGACGTGTTCCCTGTACCAGCAAGATGGCGCCGGCGATAACCGCCAGCAAGGCAATAGTTTCCAACAAAAGCATAATCAATCCCCCACTCGATTCGGAAAAACGCGATATTGCTTCTTGCGTAAACGATTGCGGCAAACGAGCAATAATACCAACCATGATAATGAAGGAAATACCGTTGCCGACGCCTTTATCCGTAATCCGTTCGCCCAACCAAAGGACAAACATCGAACCGGCCGCCAAAATAATGGTTGATGAAACCGTAAACCACAAGCCGGCAGGCATGGTAGCGCCTCCCGCACGCATTTGTATGTTCAAGTTTACCAAATAAGCCGGAGCTTGAAGGATCAAAATAAGAATGGTCAGGTAACGGGTGTACTGATTGATTTTCCGTCGTCCGCTTTCGCCTTCGCGTTGCAATTTTTGAAAGTAAGGAATAGCAATTCCCAACAACTGAATCACAATTGAAGCCGAGATATAGGGCATGATACCCAAGGCTACAATCGAAGCGTTGGAGAATGCACCTCCCGAAAACATATCCAATAAACCCATGATTCCGCCGGCGGTTTGTTCTTGCAGTTTTCCTAATGCGGTAGGATCGATGCCCGGCAAAGAGATAACCGACAGGAAGCGGTAAACCAAAATCAACAGAAACGTAAGAGTGATCCGTTTTCTCAGATCTTCTATCTTCCAAATATTTTTTATTGTATCAATCGCTCTCATCGGATTAGAGTTTTACAATGGTTCCGCCCGCTTTCGTAATCGCTTCTTCTGCTGTTTTGGAAAAAGCATGCGCTGTGATTTCCAAAGCGGAAGTTATGGTTCCTTTGGCAAGGATTTTTACCAATTGTTTAGATGAAACAAAACCGGCCGCTTTCAATTCTTCGATACCGATTTTAGCCAATTGTTGTGCATCGGCCAAAGTTTGCAAGGTATCCAAGTTAATCGCTTTATATTCAATATGATTGATATTTTTGAAACCGAATTTCGGCAAACGGCGTTGGATAGGCATCTGACCGCCTTCAAAGCCGATTTTCTTAGAATATCCCGAACGGGATTTTTGACCTTTATGTCCACGGGTAGAAGTTCCGCCTAAACCCGATCCCGTACCGCGACCGATCCGTTTGCGGGTTTTCGTAGAACCTTCTGCCGGTTTTAAATTTGATAAATTCATTGTACTATTTCAACTAAATGTTTTACTTTTGCTACCATCCCTCTCACGGCCGGATTGTCATTGTGTTCAACCACGCGGCCGGTTTTTCTCAAGCCCAAAGCATCCAACGTTCTTTTTTGATCTTTAGGACATCCGATGCGACTTCTTACTTGTTTGATTTTAATTGTTGCCATATCTTTCCTCCTAAAAATTAACCTTTGAATACTTTTTCGACCGAAACACCTCTATTTTGAGCTACCATTGCCGGATCTCTCAACTCGCCCAAAGCGGCAATCGTTGCCTTTACCAAGTTGTGCGGATTCGACGAGCCTTTTGATTTGGCCAACACGTCGGTAATTCCCACACTTTCCAACACCGCCCGCATAGCGCCACCTGCTTTTACTCCGGTACCATGTGTTGCCGGTTTGATGAAAACCTGTGCTCCGCCGAATTTGGCGAGTTGTTCGTGAGGAATCGTTCCCTTATATACAGGAACTTTGATCAAGTTCTTTTTGGCAGCTTCCATTCCTTTGGCAATGGCTGCGGTTACTTCACCTGCTTTACCCAAGCCCCAGCCCACGATACCGTTTTCGTTTCCTACAACAACGATAGCGGCAAAGCTAAAGGTACGCCCTCCTTTGGTAACTTTCGTTACGCGGTTGATGGCGACCAAGCGGTCTTTCAATTCCAAGTCGTTAGTTGACTTTACTTTATTGTTTATAGCCATGTCTCTTATTAAAATTTAAGTCCGGATTTACGGGCAGCATCTGCCAATTCTTTCACTCTCCCATGGTATAAATAACCATTTCTGTCAAATACTACGGCTTCGATGCCTGCTTCTTTGGATTTTTGAGCAATCAACTCGCCCACTTTGGCTGCGATTGCCTTTTTAGGCGCTTTTTCGGTAATTCCGAGCGACGAAGCGGCGGCCAATGTTTTGCCCGACAAGTCGTCGATGACTTGGGCATAGATTTGCTTGTTGCTTCTAAACACGCTCAAACGCGGACGTTCGACGCTTCCCGAAATATCTTTGCGTACCCGTTGTTTTATTTTAAATCTTCTTAATTCCTTTATTGTCATGATAATTTTTGTTTAAAATTATTTACCTGCCGACTTCCCGGATTTTCTACGCACCACTTCGCCAAC
>JAISWY010000166.1 GCA_031270925.1 Candidatus Symbiothrix sp. | reverse complement strand
CCATTTTACGGGTGCAATTAAAATAAGTTTGTCGGATAAATCATTATTCAAGTTCAAGTCAAGTACAATATGATACAAGCCGCTTTCTTCTACTTGCAAGGTAGCATTTTCGGTCATGGTACCTTTGTAAATGGAAATTGCCGGTTGGTCGTTTACCGAGTTGCCGTTTTCATCCGCCAAATTGACGCTTTGTAATGTGGCGCCGTACTTTATTTCGGTTTTACCTTCTTTCAATACCAAAGAGAACGGTTTGCCTCCTTCCAGAGCAATGTATTTTTCGTACATTCCTTCGCGTTGGCAGACAGCAGACACTTTTTCTTCGTCGCTTTTGCCATCTTGTAGAACTTCATTAAAACCAACCGCCATAATGGTTTTACTTGCACCTTCGGCAGTTAAATTTGCAATAGCCGTAGCTTCGCCTACAACATAGAACCCATCTTCCACAATGTTGTCAACATTGGGATTATCAGGTTCGGGACCACATCCAATAAAAATTAATGAGAGCGCTAATGCGCTTAATGAAAACAATTTAAGCTTTTTCATAATAATACAAATTTTATAATTAATAATAATACAGTTTTAATATAAATGATAGATAATTACTGCCAGTTGTTTTGTGTGTAAATGCCAGGATTATCGTCCAGCACCCATCTTGGGATAGGAAATATCGCACGGTTAGAACTGCGTGCCGACATAAATTCCCACATTCCGGTTGTAAATTTTCCGAATCGAATCAAATCTTGTCGGCGGTGTCCTTCCCACGCCAGCTCCCGACCGCGTTCGGCTAACAATTCGTCCAGCGTCAATTCCGTATAAGGCGCTAAGCCCGCGCGTGTGCGTATTTTCTGAAATTCGGAGTTGTTCAGGAAATCGCCCGCTGTGCCGTCTTTCCGTATCAGGGCTTCGGCTTTCATCAGCAAAATATCGGCGTAGCGATAAATAGGAAAGTCGCTGTTGGCATGATGTTCGATGCCCGGCTCTATTTCAAATTTGATAAAACGCGCTCCTTCAAAAGTATTTGCCGCAGTCGGGTCTTGTATGGTAGTTACTTCGGGGACGATAATAGCGGGCGCATCGGTTAATGTCGCGTTTGAATAAGTAAGCGTTACTCCGTCTTTTTGTATCGGTCCCACGAACCATTGCTCTTTGCGCTTGTCGGCGTTGTCGTATTTATCATAAAACGATTTCATGGTACAGGGTCCGTTCCACATGTCGGTTGTAAAACCATATACCTGCTTTTGCGTGTAGTGCAAGGTCATTAAGTGGAACATATTGCCTTTGGCGTAAATGGCGTCAAATACAATGGGGAAAATAATTTCCATGTTGCTTGTGTTGTCTTTTTTGAATGTGGTAAAATAATCGTCGTTCAGTTTGTATCCGTATCCTCCGTCGATTATCAGGTCGCATTGCGTTACGGCGTCAGCCCAGCGGGGCGTTCCGGTATAAATTTCCGCGTTTAGGTACATTTTGGCAAGGATTGTATGCGCAACAGGTTTTGTTACGGAGCCGTAACGGACTTTGTCGTCTAATTTGTCGATATTGTCCAGAATCTCCTGCTCAATCCATTCAAACACTTCTTTGCGCGTGTATTGCTTCAATTCGCGTTTGCCATCGTCAATATGCACGTTTCCATACAAATCCATTGCCAGCAAGTGATAGAATGCACGTAATACTTTCGTTTCGGCAATTCCCGATTTTGTCGCGTCGTTATAGGTCGATTCGTCTTCGCCCATAATATTTACAATATTACTCAACACGGTGTTGCATTTCGTAACACCACCGAAAGCGAAACTCCATCCGTTATTAACGTCGCGGGTATCTTCTTCCCATGTATGCGTGTGCATTTTTATGGGCACGCCGCTGTCGTACCAGTCCGTTCCGCGCGTAGGAACTACCACCTCATCGGAAGTATATTCCTGCATGCTCCAGTACCCCTCGCGATATACGTAGCCATATTCTCCCGCCAACTGGGCATAAGCATTGGCAATAAGCGTAGAGAATTGCGCAGGGGTTTGGAAATAGGTCTCTTTTTTTACATCGGTATAAATTTCCGGTTCCAGGTCGGTGCATGCCGTCGAAAAACAAAGCCCGAAAACTGCCAATCCGATAACTAACTTAATTGATTTCATATCTGTAATAAGTTTATAGGGTTCAATATTAAAATTTAAACGATAATCCAAGATTGAAAGAATGTTGAGTCGGGTAATACGAACGTCCGTCGAAGCCCGGAGTTAATCCTGCCATACTGACGGTCGAGGGGTCGTGTCCCGTATATCCGGTCAGCGTAAATACGTTCTGCGCCGTGAAATACACACGCAAATCGCTGATGTATTGTTTTATTTCCCCGTTCAACACCGGCGTATATCCTATTGTCAAATCGTTTAGCTTTATGTAAGAGGCGTCTTCCAGATAGAAGTCCGAAAAACGGCGCAGCGAAGCCTTATCGGAACCGGAAGTAATCCAGTTGGTTAACCGGCCGGCATTGCCTTCAAAGGACGAGAGCAATACATTTTCGGTTCCGCGCGTGTTTTCGTAGAAGTAGCGCGTTTCGTTGAAAATCAAGCCGCCGAGTTGTCCGCGGAAATTCATGGACAAATCGAACTGTTTATACTGCACGGAGGTATTCAAACCGAATGTCAACCAGGGAAAAGCGTTGCCCAATATCATTTTGTGCGCATCCTGCGGGTCGGTGGTATAACCTCCTGCGGGCGTTTCGAACACCCATTCCCCTTGTGAATTGATACCGTAATATTTCCATCCCCAGAAGTTGCCGATAGCGTCGCTTTCAGTTAGGCGCATCACGTAATTGCCGGTTTCCCCATCGCCCGAAGATATATAGCCCGCGTTTTGGAAACTTGCATTCAAGTTGCCGTCGGCATCGTAACTTCCGTATTGCGTTCCGGTAATCCGCACCACCATATTCCGGTTCCACGCGGCATTAAATCCGGCGTTCCATTTCAACTCTTTCGTATTGATAAGCGCTCCGTTTAATGAAAATTCTACGCCGTAATTGTGAATTTGTCCGTAATTGTCCCATTTTTTCGACGATACATTCTCGCCGGATAAGGAAACGTTATATTCGTAAAGCAAATCGGTGGTATTGCGGAAGTAACCGTCGATAGAGCCGGAAAGGCGGTTGTTGAATAATGCAAAGTCAACTCCCGCGTTATACTCATGTTTTTCTTCCCAACGGATATATTCGTTGGCATTTGTTTGAGGTCCCCAGGGTAAGATAAATTCTCCGTCGCTAAACACATAATCGCCGCCCGGACCTACCAGCATCAAATATAAGTAAGAGGAGCTGGGCATATTACCAGTAACTCCATAACCCAAACGAAGTTTCAAATCGCTCAGCGCATCTATATCTTTCAAAAATTCTTCTTCCTTCACATTCCAGCTTCCGCTTATAGCAGGGAAAAGTCCCCAGGGTCCCAAAACGGAATTTGCCTTTGAGCCGAATTTGGAAGAACCTTCCAAACGGGTGCTCGCGCTGAGAAAATAGCGCCCTTTGTAATTATACATTACGCGGGCAAAAAACGAGGCTAATTTATCTTTGTATTTATAACTGCCCATGCTTGCATTAGCCGACTCGCCGGTTTTAATTCCTTCGCCTAAGCCCAAATTATTGTACAGAATTTTATCCAACGGAAAAACTGAATTGTACACGTTAAAACCTTGACGTAAATTGGTTTGGTAACTTTGCCCCAACAATGCCTGAAAATTGTGTTGGTTCCACAAATTGAGGTAGTGCAGGGTATTTTCCACGACTTGCTGCGTTTCATAAGCCTGCGATTGATTGGCTGTTCCTCCTTTTCCGGCAACAGCCCTTAATGTACTCATTTGATATTTTCCCACCCAAGTAGAATTATTTTGCACGGAATAAAAAGTGGAAAATTTCAAACCGTCGATAATATCCAGCGAAGCTCGCACGCTTCCCACAACAACCTGGTCTTTTTGGTCGTTGGTAGTCTGTTCAATATCGGAAACCGGATTTCGCGTATAGAAATTGTCCGACTCGAAATATCCTCCGTATTGTTCGTACTTTTCGTCGTCCGAACGGATAGGCATCGTAGGATTGGAACGGATAGCCTGGTTAAAATTATCGTAATTTGCCCATGCTTTTTCGCTTGATGTGTAAGAAAAGTCATAGGAAATATTCAGTTTCTTGTTCAGAGCTTTTTGGTTGGCGACGAAGCGTCCGTTTATTTCTTCGTAGTCCGAATTGATAGCCAAACCCTCCAACCCTCTGTAACCGACAGAAGCGCGGTAGTTGAAATCAGTCGTACCGCCTGCAATGGAAACGTTATGCGTATGGCTAAGCGGCGTGCGCGTAATGGCGTCAATCCAGTCGGTATCAGCGCCGTAATCTATACCTAAACCATTCGCTGCCATTTTTTCGCGGTATTCGCTTGCAGTCAATATTCTTGGTTTGTTTGCAAGAGTTCCTGAGGAAACTGTGCCTGAATATTCGGCGGAAAAACGTCCGTCTTTATTGCCTCGTTTGGTGGTAATTAAAATTACACCGGCATTTGCCCGCGTACCGTAAATAGCTGCGGCAGAACCGTCTTTCAACACGTCAATGGATTCGATGTCGCTCGCCAAAACAGAGGAAAGATTGCCGCCGGGAACGCCGTCGATTACGTACAACGGTTCGGCTGTTCCGCTTAAACTGCCCACGCCGCGCAATTGCACGTTGTAATTGTTTTGAGCCGGGTCGTCGCCGCCGTTTTTAATAATGGTCAAGCCGGCGACTTTTCCCTGAATCAATCCCATCGGATTAGAGGAAATGCCTTTGTTAAAGTTTTCGGCTTTTACGCTGGTAATGGAACCGGTTATTTCTTTCTTTGTTTGCGAACCATAACCGATTGCCACTACTTCCTTTAAAGCAATGGCT
>JAISWY010000089.1 GCA_031270925.1 Candidatus Symbiothrix sp. | reverse complement strand
TAATAAAAATGAAAATTTGATTGGTACGAAAAAATTCTATTCTTATGATGATACCAAATTTATAAATGATTGGATTATTGAAACAAGAACGAAAAGTAAAGGCTATGAAAATCTTGCTTTTATGGGTTGTTATGGTAATGATTTTTTAAATCAGAATATTATAAGAATAATGCGTACAAAGGAGGAATTTGCCGCACCACGAGGAAGTTACATTACACAAGGTAATTTAATCGAATGTTGCATTTATTTTGCAGTCCGCAAAGTAATTCCTGCCTCATGGCTCAACGACCGCGACCAATTCCTCTATCCCAACAAAAAATGGAAAAAAGACCTTGAATTTCAGAATGATTGCCTTGCTTACACGCTTTTCAGCAATAATATTCAATCGAAATTCGGCATGAACAAATGGATTCCTTTCACGGAATATCAGGTTGGGGCGCGGGATAAGTTCGACAGTAATTTTATGACCGATTTTATGGCAGGAAAATTGCCTAAAGAGAATATTGTGTCGGAACCGATGTTGTTTTACAAATACGGCGACGGTGATTCTTTTGGCGATTATGTGCCGGAAAAGCCGAAAACGATAGTGCGTGAGTTTTCGGAAACAGCAAAAGATGTTTTCCGTGCAGGCCGGGAATTGTGGGAGTATTACCAACAACAACCGAATGTGAATGTAAACGCAAGTTTATACGACATTCGAGAGTGGTTTCAAGGCAGAAACGATAAGGGCAAAATGAACAATAAATCCGACAACGAAAAATACAATCGCATGCTCGGTAAGTTGCGGGAAACATTAAAGGTATTGGCACAGAAAATCGAACCGAAAGTGTATGAATCCGGATTTTTAATGAAATGATACACCGGCTTAATCCGCCGCCATCTTCTTAATAATGCTGTAAGCGCTCACAATCCCCAACTCGCCGGCCTTGCTCAAATCGTCGATGCCGCGATTGGTTTCGCCTAAATATAAACGAGTTAAGCCGCGATTGAAATAAGCTTCCGCAAAATCGGGATTGCGTTTGATGGCTTCGTTGTAATCGGTCAAAGCGGCGCGGTGATCTTTTTGCAAACACTTGATATTCGCACGATTGAAATAAGCATACACAAAATCGGGATTCAAACGAATGACGGATTCATAATCTCGTAAAATCAATTCGCGGTCGAAATTTTCGGACGAACCGCTGATTTCGATTTGTTTGTAACGCACCACAGCGCGATTGAAATACGCCAACAACATATCGGGTTGATTCGTAATCGCACGTCCGAAATCGTCGATGGCTTCCGACAAATCCTGTAACACCATAAAATCTATGGCGCGAGCGAAATACGCTTCGGCGTCGGCCGGATTGCGGTCGAGAATCAACGAATAGCGGTCGATCGATTGGAAGTGATGAGCCGCTTGATCGTCGGTCAGCGGCGCCTCGTGGTTCACGATTTTCAATAGCAAGTCCAACAAACCTTTGTGGTTGTAATCCGAAACTGTTTTGTCGATACGGGAAACCGGCGATTCGAGAGCGTTCGTGCTTTCGTAATAAGTAATTGCGAATTGAGGCTCCAAATCCACATTGACCTGCTTGTCCTGCACGCGGCCGCGGATTTCGTTCTTGTATTTCGATTGCAGTTCGTCTTCCTTGTCATACACCACTAAACGGTTGAATTTGGCAATATCTTTGTCGGAACTTTCGCGCACGAACGTGGAATCATTTTCCGTATCGGCCAATTCCCGCGAATCATAAACACTTTTTCCGGTAACGATTTTACCCTGTTCGCGCAGTTTGTTCAGTTTTTGTTCCAAATCGTAGGCCGCCCAATAATCGATGTCGGCTTCTTTCGTCTTTTTTAGTTTACGTTTCAGTTCCGAACGGAAATAATAAGCCGGAACGAAATTGGGATATTCGTCGATTACTCGGTTCAAATCGTCGATGGCATCGGTGTAATTGCCGGCTTCGTTGTGCAACAAAACGCGGTTATAAATAGCATTGTAATTATCAGGTTCCCACACGATTATCTGATTGAAATCGTCCAACGAGCCATACACGTCGCCCACTTGCGCCCGTAGCAATCCTCGGTTGAAACGCGCAATCCGGTTATTCGGGTCGTTTTTAATGACCCAATCGTAATCTGCCATCGCGCCGCGCAAATTGTGCAAATGATAACGCACCAATCCTCGGTTGATGTGATAGCCTACCTGCTTGTTTTCGAGATGAATGGCTTGGTCGAAATCTTTTAAAGCCTCATCGTATTTGCCGGATTGGAAATACAGCATTGCCCGTTGAGCATAGGCAGGAGCGTAATATTTATCCAATTCCAAAACTTTGTCGTAATCGGAGAAAGCCGCAAGCGTATCGCCTTTTTCGCTGTAAGTTGCGCCGCGAGTCAAATAGCCACTGGTAAAGCGCGGTTGGTATTTCAACAGTAAATTCAGCACCTCAATTGCCTCATCGTACTTTTTCTGTTGCAGAAAAGCGATGGCTTTGTTGAGCAGCATTTGCTTGTCTTCGGGACGGGATTCGAGGCCTTTGTTGTAATCTTCGATAGCGCCTTCGTAGTTATTCAAACTTTGGCGGGCGGCGCCGCGGTATTGCCAAGCCAAAACCATGAATGGGTTGCGTTCGATGCAGAGCGTGAAATCGGCTTCGGCGCCTTGGTAATCGTCCAAGCTCAATTTGGCGACAGCGCGGTAGAAATACGGCTCGGCCAGATAGGGTTTCGCCTTGATTACTTGATTAAAGTATTGAATGGAAAGCACATAGTCTTCGAAATAGAGGGCGTTTTTACCGATGGTCAAGACTCGATTGGTATTGACTTGGGCAAAATTAGGAGTTGCAAAAGCAAGTAATCCGAGGAAAATATAAATTGTTTTCATTTGAAATAATCTTCAATTTTACGCATCGCCGTATTCAGGCAAAAAACCAAAACATGGTCGCCTGCTTGAATTTGCGTGTTCCCGTCGATGATTTGCGCCTTGCCTTCGCGAATCAAACCGCCCAAGGTCATGTCTTGCGGTAAGCGCAAGTCTTTCACTGGTTTACGTGTGATTTTTGAATCGAAGCGAGCTACCAATTCGGCGACTTCTGCGTTGGCGAAAGCGAGGAATTTGACCGTAGAAACGTCGGCTTGCAACAAAAAACGATAGATATGGCTGGATGCGATGAGTTTTTTGTTGATGATGGAACCGATGTCCAATTTCTCGGCCATTTGGATGTAATCAAGATTTTCGACCTCGGCAATGGTTTTCACCACGCCAAAATTTTTAGCTGCCACACACGCCAGAATATTCGCTTCGGAATTGCCTGTGAGTGCGATAAAAGCGTCGCAATTTTTAATATTTTCTTGTACCAGCAAATCGGTATTTCGTGCATCACCATTGATAATCATCACGTTACGGCTCACTTTTTCGGCCAAACGGTAACTTTTTTCCTTGTCGAGTTCTAATAATTTGACGTCGATATTGTGTGGCAATCGTTCGCAGACTTTCAATGCAATCCGACTGCCGCCCATAATCATCACTTTATTGATGTGAATATCATCTTTTCCGGCCAATTTCTTAATCGTTTCGAGTTGGTCTTTAGTGGTGGAAAAATAGGCCATGTCGCCGTCGAGAATCCGGTCGCTCCCGCGTGGAATAATTGTTTGCCGGTTTCGTTTGATGGCCACGATATGGTAGAAACGGTTTTCGTTGCCCAATTCGTACAAATATTTATCGACAATTTCGGCGTTTTTCCGGATTTTCACGCCCAATAGAATCAGGCGTTCGTCGGCGATGTCCCACCATTGGCGCGTCCAGGGTTGGCGGAGTGCGTTTTCGATTTCTTCAGCCGCCAATGTTTCGGGGCAAATCAGCGAATCGACGCCCAATTGCGAGAAAAATTCCAGATTTCGCGGCAAAAGATATTCGTCGTTTTCGATGCGGGCGATGGTGCGTTTGGCTCCCAAGGTGTGCGCGAGCATGCAGGCTGTCATATTGGTTGATTCTTCGGGAGTTACAGCGATAAACATATCTGCTTGCTTGATTCCGGCCGCTTTCAAATCGGCGATGGATGTGGGTTTGCCTTCCACCGTCATCATTTCCATGTTGTTGAGAAAATTCAGTTTTTCCTCATCCGGATCCATCAAAACGATGTCTTGCTGTTCCCGGGAAAGCAATTTGGAAAGATGTGTTCCCACTTCTCCTGCGCCGCCGATGATGATTCTCATATTAAATTGGCAACTTTCAATTGTTCGACAATACTTTCTACATCCATTCCGCAAAGCCGGTGCAATTCCGCAATCGAGCCGTGAGGAATAAATTTATCGGGAATCCCAATCCGTTGAATTTTGGGATGATAGCTGTTGTCGGCCATAAATTCCATGACCGCCGAACCCAATCCGCCCAGGATGGTTCCGTTTTCAATTGTAATAATCCGCTGGAAATTTTTGCCGATTTCGTGCAGCAGTTCTTCGTCGATCGGTTTCAAGAAAATCATGTCGTAATGCGCCGCATCGATCCCGTTTTCTTTGGCTTTTTTGATGGCAGCAGCAGCGGCGTTTCCAATTGGGCCGATACTGACAACGGCGATGTTTTTCCCTTCCTTCAACCGGCAACCTTTTCCTGTCGGAATGATTTTCAAGGGTTTACGCCAATCTTTCAATTCGCCTCGTCCACGCGGATAACGAATCGTAAACACGCCGTTGCCGGGTTGCGAAGCCGTGAACATCAAGTTGCGCAAATCAATTTCGTTCAAGGGAGAAGCAATTGTGATATTCGGAATACAGCGTAAATAAGCCAAATCCAAAGCTCCGTGATGCGTGGCGCCGTCGTCGCCCACCAATCCTGCGCGATCGAGACACAGCACCATATCCAAATTCTGCAAAGCGGCGTCGTGAATCAAATTATCATACGCGCGTTGCATGAACGACGAATAAATATTGCAAAACGGCATCCAGCCTTCTTTCGCCAATCCTGCGGAAAATGTAACTGCGTGTCCCTCGGCAATACCCACATCAAAAGTGCGTTCCGGCATTTCTTTCATCAAAAGACACATCGAGCAACCGGTAGGCATGGCCGGCGTGATACCGACAATTTTCTCGTTTTGCCGTGCCAATTCCACAAGCGTATGACCGAAAACATCCTGATACAAAGGCGGTTGATTGTTGCAGTCGGCCACAATCCGCTCGCCGGTTTCGGGATTGAACTTGCCCGGCGCGTGCCAAACTGTCGCATCGTTTTCGGCCGGTTCAAAACCTTTGCCTTTGGTCGTCAAAACATGTAGCAATTTTGGGCCTTGCATGTTTTTTATATCATCCAATACTTTGATTAAACCTTTGATATTGTGTCCGTTAATCGGACCGAAATAGCGAATGTTGAAACCTTCGAATGCGTTGTGCTGTTTGGTCAGCAACGATTTCAAAGCGTTATTGAAACGGAGGATATAACCTTTGCCGGCGTCTTTAATCACGCCGCGTTTCCGAAGAAAACTGTATAATTTGAAGCGGATCGAATTGTAGGTGCGCGAAGTGGTAATTTTGACTAAGGACTCACTGAATCCGCCCACCGGCCGGTCGATCGCCATATTGTTATCATTTAAGATAATCAGCAAATTGTTGGGATTGGCTGTGGCATTGTTCAAGCCTTCAAAGGCCAAGCCGCCGCTCATCGACCCGTCGCCAATCACGGCTACGACTTTGCGCGCTTCGTTTTTCAATTGCGAAGCGATTGCCATGCCCAAAGCCGCTGAGATAGAGTTGGAAGCGTGTCCGGCGATAAAGGCATCGTATTCGCTTTCCTGTGGATTGGGAAAACCGCTCAAACCGCCGAGTTTGCGAAGCGTCGGAAAGGCGTCGCGGCGACCGGTCAGGATTTTATGACCGTAGGCTTGATGCCCCACATCCCACACAATTTTATCGTAGGGCGTGTTGAAAACGTAATGTAGCGCGATGGTCAAGTCAACCGTACCCAAACTCGAACCGAAATGGCCGGGATTTTCGGCCAAAACTTCGATTATATACCGTCGGAGTTCGCCGCTCAGTTCGTCCAATTGATCAATGTTCAACCGGCGCAGGTCGGCCGGAGAATCGATTTTCGACAACAAGTGATATGCAGAAATGTCCATACTAATTTATTCCGGAATACAAAAGTAATATTTTTTCTGCTTCCGGCCCCATATTGAAAAGCAAATCAATGATACTTAAATCGGCTTGAAATCCAAATTTTTGTTCAAATACTTGATAATAAGGCGGAAACGATTGTCGTAATGAAGGCTTTTTCGGATGAATGGCTTCGCGTAAATCCAAATCCGGATTTTTCAGATATTCGGAAGAATACGAAACTTGGGGCGAAAAGTGCATCAGACGGCAAACCGTTTCGCGCAACCGCTCATTGAAATCGAATAAGAACTCGTACTTTTTTTCGTAAAATGGGCGGAAATCCTCTTCGTAATACTCAAAAAACGGCGAGGAATTGTAAGCCGAAACAATCGCATTCCAATGCAGGTGCCGCCATTCGCCGTGTTCGGCAATGCGTATATCGCGTGTCAAACATTTGAGCGTATTGGGTTTAACAGTCGGAATACTAAGCGTTTGCAAGCCGTTTGTAGTTGCAATAATACAGCGATTGCGATAGCTTTGTTTCACATAATTGTCCCACTGTTCGATAATGACCGGTCGCTGATACAACTGCGCGTAATATTCCACCGGAGCCAGATAAGCGGTCGATAACAAAGCCGTCATTGTGCGCTAACCCAACGGAAGAGGCGGTTCCAACGAATTTTGCCGTCGAACCAGTTGCGGTCTTTATCCATCGAAAGCCAAATCATGATCGGTTTTCCTACGATGTGGTCTTCGGGAACAAAGCCCCAGCAACGCGAATCGGCCGAATTATGACGGTTGTCGCCCATCATGAAATAGTAATCCTGTTGGAAAGTATAGCTGTTAGCAGGAATGCCGTTGATGTAAATTTGGTTGCCGTCGGTACGCAGCGTATTGTTTTCGTAGTTCACGATGCAACGTTTGTAAAGCGCTAAATTCCATTCGTTTAGAACGATTGTCGCTCCTTTTTTCGGAATCCAGAGCGGGCCGAAATTGTCGCGGCTCCAACCGGTTTCGTAGCCGTAGGGATAAGTCGCTCCACCTTGATTTTCCGGTTCAATCCGGATGGATTTCGCCCAACCGCTTTTACGGATTTCCG
>JAISWY010000069.1 GCA_031270925.1 Candidatus Symbiothrix sp. | reverse complement strand
AAACTCGCACAACAATATGCCGAGCAGGTTTCAAACTTTGTACAGGAAGCGTTTGAATAAGAATCTTTGATGATTGACCATTATGAAAACCTATGCTTTCTTATGGATTATGACGGCCTCGCTCGTGGCGGGCAGTCATAGCCTTTTGGCGCAAAACAAATCCCATGCTGAAAAATTACCTTGGGTGCGCGGTGAATTTCCCAAACAAAAAGGCAATTTCGAGTACATGATCGGGCGCGGCGAAGGTCGCTCCTTGACCGAAGCACGCGACAATGCGATGAACGACGTACTGGTAGAAGTCGGCAACCAAAAAGGCGTGAATGTTTCAGGCAGCACTTTGCAGGAAATCAAAAGCCAGATGAATTTTAACGACAACAAAAGCGATTACTCCGAAAGTAACGCAACGGTTTCTACGTTCAAAATCGATCGGCAGACTTTCACGCTTTCGATGTTGAAAGTTGATGAATATTACGAATACAACGGCGCTTATCAGGTATGGCAGTTGTACGAGGTGAACCTCAAAGGCGATCCGTTCAAACCCGTAACCATAGAAACTACCGACCGTTACGGAATGAGCGCCGGTTGGCGTTCCGCACTGCTGCCCGGTTGGGGACAGTTTCATAAAGGGAAAGTCGGCAAAGGCGTGTTTTTCCTCGCCACCGAAGTCGCCGCCATAAGCGGTTTGGTGTATTGCGAAATGAAACGCTCGGACAACATCCGCCTGTCGCAGGAAACAACCAATCTCACCATCGTAAAAGAATACCGCGACCGCGCCGACACTTGGTCTTTGCGCCGAAATATCTGCGTAGGCGCCGCTGCCGGAATTTACGTGTGGAACGTGCTGGATGCGGCTCTGTCGAAAGGGAAAATCCGCTACGCATGGATTCCGGACAATCTGCATCTGACAGGCGCTCAGGAATTTGGAAATTATTATGCGGGAGTCAGTATTCATTTTTAAAAATGAAAAAATGAAAAAAACAATCTTTTCAATTATCACAGCAGCAATATTTTTTGCAGGCACAGTCTTCTTTCATTCTTGCGAAGAAGAAAAACCGCTGGTTGTGACGGGAAATATCGAAGGTACTGTAAGCGATTTTGAAACGACAATCGCCATTCCGGCCGTTGTGGTAGATATTGTATCCAACAGCAGTACCACGTTTATCCAACAAAGTCGGCAAACCGGAAATGACGGCAAATTCAGCTTCAAGGATATTGAAGCCGGAAATTATAAGTTGTCGTTTTCAAGAAGCGGTTACAATACAAACAGTATAAACGTGAATGTAGCGGCTGGAAGTACAGCTTCCGCCGATGTAACATTGTCACCGAGCAACAATATTTTAACCGTAGCGCCGCAGACGGTCGATTTTGGTGAAGTAGAAACCGAAAAATCAATCATTGTGCAAAACAACGGTTTGGAAACAGTGCCTTACGAGGCTACTTCCGATAAATCGTGGCTTACATTGAGCAATGCACAGGGTTCTATTGCCAAAGGTGGTTCAAAAATCATACAACTTACGGTTAATCGTGCAGGGTTAAATCCCGGTGAATATACCGCCAATGTGGTTATCAATTCCAACAATACCTCTCTGATTGTGCCGGTGCAGTTAAAAATGGTGCAGCCTTCCGCGCCTACGGTACAAATCGGGCAGGCAAACGTTATTACAAGTAACTCGGCACAAATATCCGGCAATATTATATCGTTGGGAAGTTCTGCCGTTACCGAATATGGACATTGTTGGAGTACGTCGCCGGATCCGACTACTGTAAGCAATAAAACGGCTTTCGGCACTGCAACAACAACGCAATCTTTTACAAGCAACATTACAGGATTAAGCCCAAATACAACGTATTATGTAAAAGCGTATGCCATTAACAGCTTGGGAACAAGTTATTCCGATGCTGTAACGTTCACCACGCTTGCCCCACCTACAATGGCGACGGTACAAACTTTAAGCGCTCCGAATGTCGGGCATAATTCCATCGACGCCACAGGCAATATCACAGTTCTTGGCGACGGCTTGGTAACGGATCACGGTTTTTGCTATTCCACAAGTAATGCAACGCCAACCATAAGCGACAGCAAAGCGAGCAAGGGGCAAACTACGCAAACCGGTCAATTTACCGTTACCATTTCCCAACTCCAAGCATCTACAAAATACTATATCCGCGCTTATGCAACAAATAGCATGGGTACAGCTTACGGTACGGTGATAGAAGCTACTACAACCGATGCGCCACCGGTGGTTACGAGTGGTTTGGTCGCTTATTATACATTTGATAATCAGAATTGTAACGAAGCGCAGGGGAATACGCAATACAATGGTATTCAGCAAGGGAATGGTAGTCCGGTGTGGTCAACGGATATTCCGAATAAAAGTGGGAGGTCATTGCAGTTGAGTAATGATGCGTATTTTCGTATTGCAACCGCTCCTATTACTTATCTTTCGCAATTTTCTTACAGCGTATGGCTAAAAGTAAATCAAGATTGTGTGGTTTTTACCGGATATTCAACAAATAATGCGATAATACTTGGCACCGGTTTTGTCGGGAAAATGGATAATCTACGGTTTTATAAACGAGAACTTGTCCAAAGCGAGATAACGGAAATATATAATGCGAAGCAATAAAATGAATATCTTCGAAGATCTTTTTTTATCGAAAAAAAGGCAATTGGTTGATATTGAACTAAGAAGGATTGCTGATACATTTATCAGCAATCCTCAACTTAGGGATAATATTCTATACCATTTGTGTTTTGTGAATCTCCGGAAATTCAATATCATAAATATCATTGTTTTGTTTTTTCTATATATCAATTATTTTTAATTGTACTGGCAGAAATTGTAATCAACAAAAAACTAAATAATATTAATGATGAAACTAAATAAATCACAAAAAACATCAATCATTGTAGTATGAAAAATTTAGTGTGTTTTATGCTGCTATACGCAGTTTCAGTCATATCCGTTTCCGCCCAAAACATGTCTTACGAAACTTGGGCAAAGCAAAAACGCGAAGAATACAGCCAATGGCAAAAGATGCGTGCCGAAATAGTCAGACACCTGCCCTCTAATCCCGAAGCGGACAGAATCGGCAGTTTTATCGACCAAGGCTTTGGCGAAACGCCAATGAAACCGACAGCGCCGACGCAACCGATGCAACCGGTGCAAAATGTACAACCCACACCAATGCCGGCGCAAAATCAACAGCCGGAAATTCCGCTTACGCCGCCCGTAGCCACCAGCCCAACGATGAAAGTCTGGGTGGTAATCGTAGGTGTGGCGGATTATCTGGTACAGAAAAACCGTCTGAACTACACCGACGACGACGCTTACAAAATGTACGCTTTCTACAAAAGTCCCGAAGGCGGCTCGCTGCCCGACAAGCAAATAACCCTGTTGATCGACGAAGAAGCTACACGAGCAAACATTGTCAACGCCATTAAAAAAGTATATTCCGCAGCAGGCAAAGACGATATGCTCGTTTTCTACTTTTCCGGACACGGCACGGAAGGCGCATTTATCACTTACGAATTTGACGGCACGTTGCGCGACGATTACAGCGGTCTGTTGTTGCACAAAGAACTGAATGAGGTATTTGAGCGATCTCCTGCCCGATACAAATATATTGTTGCCGATGCCTGCCATTCGGGAAGTTCCGTCAATCAATACAAAACTCGCGACATAAAGACGAAAGGTACATTTTATCAGGCATTTGAGCGTGAGAAAAACGGTTTTGTCCTCCTGCTTTCTTCGATGGGCGACGAGGTATCGCTCGAAACTTCCGGGAATCGGCAGGGAATTTTCAGCTATTATTTGTTGCGCGGACTGAAAGGTGAATGTGACAGTAATCGCGACAAAACCGTTTCAGTGATTGAACTGTATGATTATGTAGAGAAGAATGTACGGACTTACACCAATGGTTCCCAAAATCCTGTCATTGCAGGCAAATATGATGAGACATTACCGATGGCGGTAGTGAGGGAATAAAGTTTTGGTTGTCGTTTTTCCGTAAAGTAGGGAGCCACAGATGTGTATATTTGTAATAGTCAAGACTTAATCTGACATTTAATTTACATTCGGGGGAAAAACCTGTCAGAATATATCAGCAAATCTACAGAAGTTTTATCATCGACACAAGCGGGGGAGAGATTGTTTATCTCATCCGGTTGTAAATTTTCAGTTTTCCGGATATCCTATTTTCTTGCAAGAGCGACACCTTCCATAGAACCCTAACTCCGCCATATTTTACCCCGTCTAACAAAAAAAGTATAAAAAAATGGCTAAATCTTTTTTTGAGGTGCTATGTCTTATCAACGCAGCTAAATGATGCGAAAGAAACAAAATATAACGATTTTTCCGGTGTCCCGTCAGGGACACCGGAAAGCCATTATAGCTTATTTATTTCGCATCCCTAAATTAAAATCGGATGTCTCCACGCGGTCGCTCTGCTCCCTTGGCCGACATGACGGGACGCCGCGTCATGTCGAGCGGAGCGAAGCGAAGTCGAGACATCTAATTTTAAATTCGCTACGTTAAAAAGTCAATAGCGCCTCAAAAAAACGATTTAGCCGTTTTTATTTCAATATTCACTTGATTGTTTTGCAATATTTCCAAAAAAATTTCATAGTTTTACGAAAATTTTCGTACTTCAATTCAATATTTATGGAACAGTCTATTAATATGAAGCAATTGGTCTTGAAAGATACCTCTTTTGCCAATTTAATGAACAAACGGATTTTCAACGTTTTACTGATTGCTACGCGCTACGACGCCTTTATGCTCGAAGACGACGGGCGCATCGACGAACAGATTTTCAACGAATATATTTCGCTCAGTTTGCGTTATCCGCCTCGTTTTACTCAAGTTACAACCGAACAGGAAGCGCTGTCTGTTTTAAATCAGATTCATTTCGATTTGGTTATTTGTATGCCGAACATGGATCATTCCGACACGTTTGCCGTTGCCAACCACATCAAATCGCTTTATCCGCAAATTCCGATTGTAGTTTTGACGCCTTTTTCGCGTGAAGTTTCGCGACGGATTGCTAGCGAAGATTTGTCGTCGATCGATTATGTTTTTTCGTGGCTGGGCAATGCCGAATTGTTGCTGGCCATCATCAAACTGCTCGAAGACAAGATGAATGTCGATGACGATATTGCTTCCGTTGGCGTGCAAACCATTCTGTTAGTGGAAGATTCGATTCGTTTTTACTCCTCGGCGCTGCCGCATCTTTATAAATTTGTATTGCAACAATCGAAAGATTTTTCCAAAGAAGCCTTAAATGCGCATCAACAAACGCTACGGATGCGCGGCCGCCCGAAAATCCTCTTAGCGCGAACGTATGAAGAGGCCGAAAGCTTGTTCAATAAATACAAAAACCATATTCTGGGCATTGTGTGCGACATGAGTTTTTCAAAAAACGGAGAAAAAGATCCGTTTGCCGGTTATAAATTCGGTTGCAAAGTTCGGAACGAAGACCGTTTCGTGCCGATAATTTTCGATTCGTCGGAATCGTCGAACAAATTTTATGCCGATGAATTGAATTGCAGCTTTGTGGATAAAAATTCCAAAACTTTCCCACAGGATTTGCGCAAGGAAATCATGAACAATTTCGGATTCGGCGATTTTATCATCATTTATCCGCAAACCAAACAAGAAGTGATGCGCATCCATTCGCTCATCGATTTGCAGAAAAAAATCTTCGATATTCCGCAAGATTCGTTGATTTATCACTTGTCGCACAACCATTTTTCGCGGTTTTTCTATTCACGCGCCATTTTTCCGATCGCCGAATTTATCAAAAGCATCGACGTATCGGATTATGTGGATATGAACGAGGCGCGGCAAGTTATTTTCGATACGATTGTGGCTTACCGGCAGATGAAAAATTCGGGCGTGGTGGCTGTTTTTGAAAAAGACCGCTTCGATAAATATTCCAATTTCGCGCGCATCGGCGAAGAATCTCTGGGTGGAAAAGGACGCGGATTAGTGTTTATCGGACAAATGATTAAAACACATTCGAGCAAGCTGGAAGAACAATTTCCAAATGTACAAGTGCAAATTCCGAAAACGGTGGTGTTGGCAACCGATTTATTCGATGCGTTTATGGAGTCCAACAATCTCTATGACATTGCGTTACAGGATTTGGCGGATGATGAAATTTTAAAACATTTCCTCCAAGCCGAATTGCCGGATGAGTTGCGCGACGATTTGAATGCTTTCTTAGATGTTGTAAACAAACCTTTGGCCATTCGTTCGTCAAGCTTGTTGGAAGACTCTCATTATCAACCGTTTGCCGGAATTTACAATACGTATATGATTCCTTATATCGCCGACCGGCAAACGATGCTGCAAAAAATAGCTCACGCCATCAAAGGCGTTTATGCTTCGGTGTTTTATAATGGAAGTAAAGCATATATGACTGCTACACAGAATATTATCGACCAAGAAAAAATGGCGATCGTGGTGCAGGAAGTCGTCGGCGTAACTCATGGCGACCGCTACTATCCCACTTGTTCGGGTGTGGTGCGTTCACTGAATTATTATCCGGTTCGAAATGAAAAAACGGAAGACGGCATCGCCAATATCGCCCTCGGCTTGGGAAAATATACGGTCGATGGCGGCGTAACCTTGCGATTTTCGCCCAAACATCCACATACGATTATCCAGACAAGTTCGCTGGAATATGCGCTGAAAGAAACGCAAACTTGGTTTTATGCCTTGGATCTCAATCCTTTATCTTCTGATTTGTTTTCGACCGACGATGCGTATAATTTATTGAAACTATCCATCAAAGAAGCTGAATCCGATGGCGTTTTATCTTTCATCGCATCGACTTACGACCCGAATGATCAAGCGCTTCTCGACGGATTTTATCCCGGAAAAAACCGGAAAGTAATCACTTTCGCCGGTGTTTTGCAGCACGAAATTTTCCCTTTGGCCAAAATCTTGGATTTCCTCTTACAATTGGGACAAACCGAAATGGGACGGCCTGTAGAAATCGAATTTGCCGTGAATTTGGAAAAAAATGCAGAAAAAGCGGTCACCGGAACATTCTATTTGCTGCAAATCCGGCCGATCGTCGATAGCAAAGAAATGATGGAAGAAGATTTGAGCCTCATCCGGCAGGAAGATACGCTGCTTTTTTCAAAACACGCTCTGGGACACGGGATTATCAACGACGTATCGGATATTGTCTATGTCAAAACCGAAAATTTCAATGCGGCCGATAATCCGCTAATTGCCGCAGAAATCGAACAATGGAACAAGCAATTGGGCGACGAAAACCGTTCGTATATTTTGGTTGGCCCCGGTCGTTGGGGCAGTAGCGACCCGTGGCTGGGCGTTCCGGTCAAGTGGCCGCAGATTTCCAATGCGCGTTTGATTGTGGAAGCGGGTTTGGAAAATTTCCGCGTAGAACCGAGTCAGGGAACGCATTTTTTCCACAATCTTACTTCGCTGGGCGTTGGATATTTCACGATTCATCCCTATTTAAATGATGGATTTTTTGATGAAAATTTCCTGAACAGCCAAGTTTGTATGCAGGAAACCAAGCATTTACGTCATGTTCGCTTGTCTTCGCTGGCGATTATCAAAATGGATGGGAAGAAGAATATCGGGGCGGTTATTCTTTCGGTTTGAATATTCGAACTCTTGCGAAATCAATGAATCATGTTATGCGGAAAACACGGATGAGATAATACAGCCCAACCTGCCTCCGCACAGTAACAAAAGCTATCGCAAGGAGTAAAAATAGCTTAGCAAAGATAAATTGAATGACGCTATTGCTTTTCGAACAAATTTTTCAGCAGGGTTATTTGCTCGTCTTTGGAAGCTATAAGCTTATCGTAAATTTCGCGAATCTCCCCAATCATCGCTTTAAAATCATTGTTGATTGTTTCTACATAGCCATTACCTTGATTGGCTTGGTTGTTGAAAATATTCTTTTTGCCAATATCAAGCAAGTTGACAACATCGGATTCGAGCACTTCGGCTATTTTATACAACCTGTCAACGGAAATATTGGAAGCATCCCTCTCTATTTTTCCATATGTACTTTGATTTATGCCCAACTGATTGGCAACATACTCTTGCGAAAAACCGCGTTTTTCCCGCGTTTTTCTAATATTCAATCCTAAATTATTCATACTGCGCCTAATTTTATGCAAAGATACGCTAATTTAGTCAAAATACCATTAATAACGATAATATTTTTATTCTACCTTTGTCCTCATAGTTTTTAGTGTACAAAAAATTGCAGAAATAATTTTTATTGTTGAATTTTTAATAATTTTGTGAAATGAAAAAAATTGGTAAAATCAATTTGAATGAAATCTCAAATGCAGACTTGTCTGTGTTTGAAATGAATCGTATCTTTGGCGGAGAAGGTGGGTCCGGAACTTATGACGACCCTTTCCAACTGCCGGAAGTTTATGTGTATGGCAAGTATAATCCATGTGCAACAAATGTAAACGGGTGTTGTCAGTGTCCACAATATGGATGGGGACCTAATGCGGCAGGGGATCCGTGGATAGAATTTGGATATAGAGCAGGTGTTATGATAAACCATTTGCTATATCATTAAATTATTTTGGCTTAAAATGATTATAAAACAGGTAATTTTAAAATCAACAAATCTTCTATTGAGATATATTCTCAATGGGAGTTGCTATACAAGGGGGAATAACATATAAAAAATAAATAAATGAAAATTAGAAGTTTACTTATCTGCGCGGTGGTTTTATTGATACCCTCTTTTCTTTACTTGTTAGTAACAATATTAGTTGGCCCTTTTTTCAAAGATTTTGATAATACGGATTTTATTTCTTATGTATTTGTTATCTTCGTATCTTCGATTTTGATCTATCGGTTTAAACTTTATCAATTTATCAAGATTGGGATTCCTCAAAAGCAATTATTTTTTTATGTATCAGGAATTATTGTCTTGGGGGTCTTAACCTTGTTTGTAATGAATAATTTTTCATTTCAATTCTCTTTGAATTTTGAGAAACATTTGATTGTTCGATATGTTAAAATTATTTTTTTAGCGGCGATATTTGAAGAAATTATTTTTCGAGGTATTACTTTTGAATATCTCGAAAGCAAATCAACCAATAAATGGATAATTCTTTTGTTTACCTCATTGATATTTGGTTTTATACATCTTCCGGGCTTGTTTTATTTTATTAATGCTTTTATTTTTGCCATTTTTTCAGGTATTATATATTTGAAAGAAAGAAATTTAATATATCCAATTATAATGCATTCTTTTTACAATTTGTTTTGGATATTGTTTTAAAAATCCTGATTATAGTAATTACTTTTATGATTTAGATAAAAATGCCACATTTGAGATGTCAACACATCGAATATTTCAATCAATATCTCATCAAGCAGGAAATAGAAAAACTGCCTATAGGTCTTTTGTATGGAAAAATGGGATAATAATGGGGAAATCAGATGTCTCGAC